>JAVWJE010000041.1:0-16977 GCA_036639135.1 Carnobacterium sp.
AAATGATTCCTGCATTCCACGGATCAGATAAAGAATTCAATGCATAACTTACCACACTTAAAAATGCTTGAACAAAAGCAACTATCATATTGCTATCTGCTAAGTGAAGCACAAATGCTCCTGAAAAAACTCCAATAAAGAGAGAAATAATAACATCTTTCGTTATAAATGCCAACACAATAGCAACCACTGGAGGAACTAAAGTAAACAACCCATAATTAACTCCCGTTCCATTTTCTCCAACAAAATTTGCATTCGCAGCTAATAATACAAATAATGCTATTACTGCTATTAACCCAACCTTCTTCTTCATTTCCGACTTCCTTTCTATTCTATTAAGTAAAAAAATACAAAAAGGTACCTTGAGTCTATGCAACTCAAGGTACCTTTTTTATTGTATTTAACTACAATTCAGAAGTCCTTTTGTTGATAGTCCTCCATAATAATCAATGAATTGATTTTCATGACAGTCTTGAATATATTTTATTCAAAACCAGCAACTACCAGTTTGGCTCCACTAGTCACTTCGGCGGTTTTCCCTTTTTGATTACCCTTTTTGCCCTTTTTGAGTAATCATACTCTTAAAAACCGCGCCTCTATCTATCTATTTAATTACGTTAGCTTTTATAATACCTTATTTTATACTATTTAACATTAAATTTCATCAAATCTGTTTATCTTTTTTACTATTTTCAAAAATAAGGCTATTTGTTTCATTTGTTTCATTTGCCTAACTAATTATTCCAGAGTACACTAAGTTAAATGTAATCGTTTTTCTTTTAGCTACAAACATAATTAAGGGAGGATTTCAAATGATCATTCTAATTACAGGAGCCACCGGTTTGCTGGGAAGAAAAGTTGTCGAAGCCTTACTAAAAAAAGGTATCCCTACAGAAAGCCTGGCCGTCGCCGTCCGTGATCCAAAAAAAGCTCAAGATTTCGCATTAAAAGGCATTGATGTTCGCCAAGCGGATTATGAAGATGTTCATTCTCTAGAGCGAGCATTTACTGGAGTAGATCGCTTGTTATTAATTTCTTCTCAAGGAGACAATGATACTCGCATTACTCATCACAAAAATGCTATTTTTTCAGCAAAAGCAGCGGGTGTTCGTTTCATTGCCTATACAAGCTGCAGCAAACCTCAAACTAGCCACCTAACTAGTGCCGAGGTTCACCGTGTTACAGAAAAACTGATACATGAGACCGGTATTCCTTACTCTTTTTTACGTAACAATTGGTATATTGAAAATGAAATAGACACCCTAAAAGCAGTAGTAGATGGTGCCCCACTAGTAACTTCAGCAGGCAACGGAAAAGTAGGATGGGTTCCTCGAATAGATTACGCTGAAGCTGCAGCAGCTATTTTAAGCACAGATAATCATGAAAACACTATTTACGAATTATCTGGCATCCCTTCAACCTATGAAGATATGGCAACAGCTTTATCCAGTCTCTTAGACAAGGAAGTTCCTCTTTTGCAAGTAGATGATCAAGAATACAGAAAATTTCTAATCGAACAAGGCTTCCCTGAAGGGTATCTGGATTTTTACGTTGAGGTCCAACAAGCTATTAGACAAGGAGATTTGGATGTCGAAAGTTCTGATTTATCTTTATTGCTTAACCGACCAGCCATTACGTTACAAGAATCTTTAACAGAGATTATCCATAAACTTCGATCTTCAGAATAAGAAAACCTTATTCTTCTGCTAGTCGTTTAATAATAGAATAAGGGAAAACTTTTTTTGCCATTTCTCCACTTACTGCTAACTGAAACGCTTCACTTCCTATTTCTTTCAAATGAAAATCCACTGTAGTAAAGGATAAAACATCACTAATAGCAAGGTTCTCTTGACCAATTAATAAGGGTTGTTTTAAATGATGGTCTTTAGCATATTTATAGATTCCACTTGCAACATAATCTCCATTCGTTACAATCGCTTCAAATTCTTTGCCATCTTCAAAGAAATAACTAGCTGCTCTTTTCCCATCTTCCATAGTTGAGCAGTTGCGTACAATATTTCCTTCAATAGGTATTCCAAAAACTTGCTCGTAACTTTCAATATTAATTTTAGAACTTGCGCTAAGTTCCTCACTACGATTGATTGTCACCCCAACACGCTTATATCCAGCAGTCTTTAAAGATTCAAATATCTCAGTATAAGCTTTTCTACGATTGACGCATACACTTGGAATTTTGTAATGTTGTGTGTCTTCACAACAAATGATCGAACCATATTTAGTATATCTTTCAATTTCTGCTAGTGAATTACTTTTAGAAGTCAAAATCAATGCGTCTAGTCGCTTCGTTTTTAATTGTTCAAAATAACTTTTTTCTATCTCTGCTTCATAATTAGTAGGTAACAGTGTCACTGCATACCCTTTTTCAAATGCCGATTCAATAACTCCGCTAATAATTTTTTCAAAATAGGAGTGATTAACATTAGGAATGACAACACCTATATTTTTGGATGCTCCTAGAACCAAATCTCTGGCTTGGCTATTCGGTGCATAATCTAATTGTTTGATCACTGCTAAAATCCGTTGTTTTTTTTCTTCGGATACATGTGGATGATTATTCAATACTCTGGATACCGTTGTTACTGAGCAGTTCGATAATCTTGCTACTTCTTTAATATTAGCCACACACTTTTATCTCCTTTTATAATTGTACTCGTTTCAGTACAATTATAACATTCTCTTTCTAATAAAAAAATAAAAGAAAAAAACCCTTTTAATCTATGAATCAAATCCTAAAAGCAGCCAGATAAACTATACTTCTTAGGTTAAATGATTCAAATGATAAAAGAGATCTTTTTTGATAAAAGATTAATCAATAGTGTGTTCGTGCACAATTAGTTATTAATCAGCAGGCAAGACTTTATTCAAAGCAATCGCTGCTAATGATGCTATTGCTATAGGAGAACTAAATAAATAGTGAAGCATAGTAGGCAGACTAGTCAAATAATCTGTTGGCAAAAATAATAAAGCTATGATTAATAGAATTGGAATTGAAATAACGTACATTTCTTTTTGCCCCATTTGTGTTTGTTTAATAATTTGGAATCCACCCATTGCGATAACCCCACATACGAGAGCGAATACTCCTCCAATAACAGCAGAAGGAATCGTTGATATCAAAGCAGACAGTTTACCAGATAGACCAAAAAGAACAAATAGTCCTCCAGCTGCTATAAAGACACGTCGACTAGCAATACCTGTGATTGTTATAATCCCAGCATTAGAAGAATAACCCGTCACTAGAGTTGTTCCTAACAGAGAGGCGACTATACAGCCTAAACCTTCACCAATTACACCCCGATTAATATAGTCTTTGTTTAATGGCGTTTTCGTAACATTACTAACCGCTAACCAAGTACCCGTTGTTTCTGCCAGTAAAACGATATAAATAATCAACATCGTTACAATAGCAGAAAAGTTGAAAGTGAAGGTGAAATCTTTAAAAAGAAGTTGTGGCATTGAAAACCATTTGGCTTCTGACACTGCAGATAAATCTAGCATGCCCATGAAACTTGCAAGAATACTGCCAGTTACTAACGCAATAATAACAGAAGCAATCCGGAATGTACGCCCTCCTTTTGATAAATGATTTCCTAAAATGGAACAAATAATCATAACTACACCTGTCATCACAGCTAGAAAAATATTTTGTCCAATTGTTCCAACGGCACTTTTATAGACATTATCATTTACAGCAGCCGGCATTAGAGATAAACCTACACAAAAAATGATGGTTCCACCAACAATTGAAGGAACAAAAGAATCAATAAATTTATGAAAAAGACCCGTGAATCCCAATATCGTTACTAGAACTGCGCCCACAAAGCTCGCACCCATAGCTGCTCCCCAACCTTCCATACCACCACCGTTTGCCAATGTTATTCCGGCAATAGCACCGATTGGAATAAATGAGGCTCCTTGTGCGATAGGCATTTTCATCAATAAACCTGATTGGATAATCGTGGCTATTCCAGCAGCAATAAAAGTAGATTGAATCAAGATCGCCGATTGACCAGAAGTAAATCCAACTATCATAGCTACGATAAAAGGGACTACATAAACATCCATCGCTAATAGATGTTGCAATCCAAGAACGATACTTTGTGTCCACGATATTGAATCATCTGTTCCAACTGTTAACTTTATATTCGTTTCTGCATTTTCCATGTTTTATGCAATTCTCCCTAGTGTTTAATTTTTTCGCCTTGAACCCATACCGATGTGATATTTTCTCTTTTTGTTAAATAAAGTATTTTTTGAAAAATATCTTCTAATGGTTCTGAATCATCAAAAATGGGCATGGATGCATTTTCTGTATTGGTATCAATAACTTGAGCATCAAAAGCATAGTTTTCTGCCAAACGTCCGATTGGAAGACTGAGACTTTCTCCTCCACCAGCGGTTGCAAAATAAAAAGCTTCATTAGCCATTATACGGTGTTTCTCTCCATCGCTTCGTTCAGCAGGAGATTTTTTTGTATCTACTCCATCTTCAAGCATTCTAGATGAGATAACAGATTGACGAATAGCCGAGTAAATACTCGGATCAAAGCCTCCCGAGAGATCTGTTCCTAGTCCAATTTCTACTCCCATATCATGAAATTTCTTGATAGGAATAACACCGTTCGCAAAATAAGCATTCGAAATAGCACAATGAGCAATAGCTGTTCCCTGTTTTTTGAATGTTAAGGCATCGGCATCACTTAAAAAATTACAGTGAGCCATAACTGATTTGTCTGTTAATAATCCAAAGTTATTTAGAACTTGTGCATCATTTTTCCCAAATCGCTCTTTAACGTAGCCGTGTTCCCAATCACTTTCACTACAATGACTTGTTATGTGTACATCATATTCTGCCGTTAATTTTCCTAATCCTTCTAACGCTTGATTTGTACAACTAGGAACAAAGCGGGGGATGACAACTGGATACACCCCTTGCTTTATTTCAGGTTGCAGTGCTTTAACTCTTTTAATAAAGCTCTCCGTATCTTCTAAAGCTGTTTGTGTATCTTCATCCCGGTAATAATCAGGGTTTTGTTCTAAATCATCCATGACGACTTTACCAACTAATCCTCGCTGACCTTTTTTCGCACAAATTTCAGCTAGTTTATAACTAGCTTCCTCATGCACTGTTGCAAAATACAACCCTGTTGTCGTTCCATGTGCTAACAATGTATCTACTAAATGAGAATAAACCTTCTCAGCAAAATCGATATCTTTAAATTTTGATTCTAATGGAAACGTATAAGTGTTTAACCAGTCATGCAAAGGAATATCCAAAGCTGTTCCACTTTGTCCCCATTGTGGAGCATGAATATGTAAATCAATAAATCCAGGTAATAAGTACTGTCCTTCTTCTAATTCTACTACTGTATCTGCCTCTTTTGCCTCATAAAGTAGTTGGTTATAATCTGCATCTGAAGGAGCTAAACGTCTTACAATCATTCCTTTTTCATTGATACAATAAAGGTATTGCTCTAGCACTTCAATCTTTTGAGCAGACATACTGGAAAACCTGTTCCTTTTATAATCTTAACTATCTTATCCATCCATCTCACCCTTATCCGTATTTGGTTGCTTTAGTTTCATTATAAACGAATTAAAAAGAGTAAGTCAACCTTAAAAACGAAAGTTAAACATATAGAGTAGGTTGTCATTCGTTATTAGTTAAATAACGATTATCTGCTAGCTTTGACAAATGGATAAGAACTATTTTTTAAAGTGATGACAAAAAGGATGAGACTAAGTCTCACCCTTTTTTTATTATTAATATTTATATAATAAGCCAGACATAGTGACTGTTCCAATCAACACGATTGTAGCCAAAACAGCAAAATCACTACCTTCAATCTTTTTTGTCTTATTTATTTCATCTGGTTTTTCTTTTTGAGTTTCTACAGAATTGCTTAGTACAGTCGTCGTTTCTAACACTTCAGGTTCTTTGATGACAGTAGTTAAATCTTCTGTCGAACTCTGGGAAGAAGGCACTTCGGATTGAGTAGGTAACAGAGAGACAAGGTTATCGTTTTTTTCTTTTATAGAAGGCTTGGGTAAGTTATTTTCAGGACTTGATTGTTCTTCATTAAGATTCTCTTCTTTTTCAGCGTCTAGTTCCGGCTTTTGTTCTGCCTCTTCGATTAACTCTTGTTTAGGATAAATAATTGTTTCAATAGAAAAGTAAACTCCCTCACTGTCTGTTACCGTCAAAAAAAGAGATTCCCCTAAAGGAATGTCAGATAGCAGTTGACTGTCAAATGTGAAATTTCCTTCTTTATCTGAAACAACTTCAACTAATACTTGGCCCAAGAAAGAGACTTTTATCTTAGCATTTGGTACTGTTTCTCCATCATAACTCTTCATTTCTTGATAAATGGTTGGCAATTTAGTAGCTTTTCTGATCTCATCTACTTTCATTTCCCATTCTTTAGTAGGTTTTAAAACTGTTTTTTTTACTACGGTCATCATACCATCGTTTACAAACACAAATTGAAAGTCTTCTCCTTCAGGTCTTTCTGTTTGGTTCTCACCAAATACAAAGTTGAATCCCCCAGTTGTATCATCGGAATAAATTGGCTTTGTCATCTTTCCTTCACTAACTAGACAAATCATTGTACCTGCCATTGTTTTACCGTTAACTTCTTTTGTATGCGTATAAATTTCAGATAGTGTAGTCGCTTCTTTAAATTCCTTTTCTTGTGGGGTATCTTCTTCAGAAAGAATAATCTCTGACCCATCCTTTTTATCTAAAACTTTTTTTTCGATTTGTTCTTCATACATTGTTTCTTCATTTCCACTAATATGAAAAATCAGGCTATCCCCAACCTTAATTTTATGTTGGGTAAAATTTATAACAAATTTTCCATTAGAGGATAAGGGAATAGCTACGTTTGTTTCTTCTTGATTTTTAATGATTAATGATAAAGTTAATCCGGGTACTAATTTGCCATTATATAGTAAAGTATTCTCATAGATATCTGAAATATAAAGATTGTCATTTTGGACTAATTCATTTTCTTCGTTCGCTTCATTAGCCATCGTACTACTATCTTGCGCGTACGCAACTGAAACTGGTTTGAATAATAAGATTGTACACGCTATACTAACCAACCAGTAATATGTATTCACTTTTTTCATTTTCGTACCCTTTCTCATTCACCAACAGAATAAAAAAACAGAAGATTTACTATTCTTTACTCGTTCTACTTTAATTATCAAATTTAGTTTTCTCCTTACTAAAATAAAGAGCATCACTTATGACATTTATCAGTTTACCACAAAAACCTTTTCGCTTTAACTACAATGCAAACAAAATAATCGATGTAGTTAAAGCAAACAGTTAAGTTTTAATTTTTTTATTGAATACTTTTTTTCAATGATTCAAAATTATTTTTCATTACTTGAATATAATCTAATCCAGCATCTTGCTCTTTTTGTGAGATACCTTCAATTGGATCTAAAATAGCTAGCTCTACACCAGCTTCTTCTGCTAACGTTTCTGCTATTTTTGAAGAAGCATTGCTTTCAAAATAAATATAACGAATCTTATTTTTTTTCGCATATTTTGATAACTCAGCTAATTTAGATGGACTGGGTTCTGTTTCAGATGAGAGACCAGATATTGAAATCTGAGTTAAGTTATACTGTTTAGCTAAATAAGCGAAAGCAGCATGCTGTGTGACAAATGTTCTATTCTCAGCATTTCTAAAAAATTCTTTGAATTCTTGGTCTAATTGTTTTAATTTTTGATTGTACTCTGAAGCATTTTTTTGATAAAAAGCTTCATTCTCTTTATCTGCTTTTGCTAATCCAGCTTGGATATTGTCTACTTCAGTCTGCGCTAAGATTGGGTTCAACCAAACATGTGGATCTACAGCATGATGGTGATCCTTTTCTCCAGCATGTTCCTCTTCTTCAGAATCTGTACCTTCTATAAACTGTATACCTTTACTAGCATTAATGACTGTTACTTTTCTGGTATCGACGGCTTCTAGAGTACTCGGTACCCACGTTTCCATTTCATCACTGTTATAGACAAAAACATCTGCACCTTCAATAGCAGCAACCATTTTTGCACTAGGCTCAAAATCATGTGGTTCAGTCCCCGCTGGAATCAATAAGGAAACATCTGCTTTATCTTGTACAATATTTTTTGTAAAATCATACATAGGATAAAAAGTGGTGACAACTTTTAATTTTTTGCTTTCTTCTCCTTGAGATTCCTTATTTCCACAAGCACCTAATACTAACAATAAGACTATTCCTAACATTAGTATGAACAAGCGTTTATTTTTTTTCATAGTAACCTTCAACTCCTACTTTTTTAAAATAATAACCATTTATTGCACAAATCGTAATCGTTACGTTTTAAAGGATACCTTATTTCTATATAAAATACAACTTGTTTTTTTCATATAGATAAAAAATTGCTACAAAAAAAGACAGATACAACTTTCAGCTGAGTCTTACTTATTTTCTTGTTCTGGCTTTTCTAATGTTAGTAAATCAATTTTCATGTCTAATGACCCACGATAGCCCGATACTTGCCCATTTTTATGGATAACACGATGACAAGGGACGATAATTAATAGCGGATTTTTACCAACGGCTGTTCCTACAGCACGAAAGGAACGTGGATGTCCGATTTTTTCAGCTAATTCTCCATAAGTGGTTGTCTTACCATAAGGAATCTTGTTTAACTCTGCCCAAACTTTTTTTTGGAAAAGCGTCCCGTTGATATCTAAGGGTAGGTCAAATGTCATTCTTTCTCCTCTAAAGTATTCTTCTAGTTCAGTAGCATAACTAGCTACTTTACTCCAATTCTCTTCAAGTATATCAACAGGAATGACTTTTTTTATCCACTCTTCTAATTCTTTTTTACCTTCTCCTAAAGATCCAACGAAACAGATTCCTTTTTCTGTCACTGCTACATAAATAGGCCATTTTGGATTAATCATTTTCCCATAATAAATCCGTTTACTTTCTGTCTTCATTTTTTATCCCTCCACTCTCTTATCTTGCCAGTCACAAAAATACTATCTTAGCCACTATAAATTCTATTTTTAATTAATATCTAAACTGTTTGTTGTCACCCTTAATAAATAAATGGTTGACAATATTCCTTACTTTGTTTAAACTCAGCAAAGAGGTGATTATATGACAACAAAAAAACAATTACTAAGTATTCTAGAGCAGCAAAAAGGAGAATTTATTTCCGGACAAGAATTAGCTGAACGTATCAGTGTTTCACGTACGTCTATTTGGAAAGCCATCTCAACTCTTCGTAAAGAGGGATATACCATTGAAGCAACAACGAATAAAGGGTACCGTCTTTCTACAGAATCCGATTTATTATCAAGCGAAGCCATTCGGCCATTATTACAAGATGATTTGAGAATCCAACCCTTTTACGTATTCAAAGCAATTGAATCAACCAACCAAGAAGCAAAAAAAATCACTATTGAACACCCATCTGAACCAGCTATTATTCTCTCTGAGGAACAAATTAAGGGTAAAGGCCGTTTAGGTAGATTTTTTTATTCGCCACCCAAAACAGGAATTTATATGAGCTTAATTTTAAAACCTCATCTAACAACCACAGATGCAACATTAGTCACAACTTCAGCTGCTGTAGCTGTTTGTTTAGCCATTGAAAAAATAACAAATAAGCAACCCAAAATTAAATGGGTAAACGATATCTACTTAGATGGCTATAAAATTTCTGGCATCTTAACTGAAGCTGTTACTAATTTTGAAAATGGAACAATTGATACCATCATCTTAGGAATTGGTCTGAATTTTAGAACTCCTGTTGATGGCTTTCCAGCTGAATTAGAGTCTATTGCGGGTAGCTTGCTGTCTGAAGAGCATGCTGAAATAACGCGTAATGATTTAATTGCAGAAATAATCAATCAATTTTATCAAATCTATGAAACTATTGGTAAAAGGGATTTTCTGAATGATTACAGAGAACGTTGTTTTATTTTCGGTAAAACGATTCACTTCAAACAAGGAAAACAAGAATTTAAAGCTATTCCAATTGACATCAATCAACAAGGCGGATTAGTCGTCAAAACAGAAGATGGTCAACAACGTACTTTATCTTATGGGGAAATCACCATTCAACGTCCATTCAATTGAAAAGGGGAATAATTATATGAAATTAAGCACACGAGATATTACTTATTGCAGTATCATGGCAGCATTAACTTTACTAAGCGGATTTATTACTGTTCCACTCGGACCTATTCCGCTAACCTTACAAACTTTGTTTGTATTATTAACTGGGTTAATTTTATCTAAAAGAAATGCTTTAATATCCCAAGGCATTTATTTTCTTCTATCTTTATTAATCGGAGGATTCCAGTCTTTTCTTAGTCCCAGCTTTGGTTTTGTTTTTGGTTTTGCAGCCGGAGCTTACGTTATTGCATTTATTATAGAAAAGTACGGTTTTACTGTTAAAAGTGCTTCAATAGCCGTTTTCATTGGTTCTGTTGTTATTTACTTAGTTGGACTTCCATATATGGCCATTATTTTGAATAGCTATCTAGGAGGAAACTTCTCCATCATGCAAATTTTGCAAATGGGATTATTCATATTTATCCCAGGTGATCTTATTAAAGCTGTCTTTGCTGTCGTTGTTGGTCTACGCCTAAAAGGAAAAGTAGCTCATTCTCAATCGCAAGTTAACTAAAAGAAAGATGATTAGATTTAAACTAGTGTATCAAGCAATTTAAATTATTCTGTCTGATCGACAAATACTTTATTAGTATTTAAAAATCAGACAGACTTTTTTATGCTCTTTTCATTATTAATCTACTCATCATTGGAAATTTCCCGAGACAAGCTCTCCTTTAAACATCACCACTCTTTCGGGACAAATACGTGCTATTAATTGAGCAGAGCAAGTCGCTTTTGTAAACAAGAAATTTGCTGGGTCTCCTATTTTCGGCCATTGTTGTTTGCCTTTTACATCTAGAGGTGTTATTCCATTTGAAACTAAGGAATAGGCTTGCGATAGAGATATTTCATCTTTCATTGAAAAGACCTCCGCAGCACGACTAGCTCTTTCAATTAAATCGCCAGACCCAAAAGGACTCCAATGATCGTTGATATTGTCGTTCACCACTCGTACTTTTACCCCATTTTTTTGAAGCAACAAAACAGATAAAACCATTGTATCAATCGGAATCGTCGTGTTAATTCCTATCCCAGCATTAGCTAACCGTTTAGCAATTTGTTGAATCGTCTCTTTATCTCCATCTGCTAAAGCAAGAGCATGGCTAATTTGTACTTTTCCTTCTAATTGATGTTTTTTAGTATAGTCAATGATTCGATTGATTTCAAACAAACCTAGTGTCCCTCTATCGTGCAAGTGGTAATCAATTTCTCTATTGTAATGACTAGCCAACATAAAAGTCGTATGAATGGATTTTTCTATATCTCCATCAATCGTTGCTGGATCTAAGCCTCCTAAAATAAGTTCATCATCGCTAGCTAAAGCCCTACTTAATAGGCCTTGTTCTTCTGTTGTTATTGTACCATGTTGCGGAAATGCAACAATTTCATAATCTAAACGGTGTTTGTTTTTTTCTAGCACTTCTTTTATGCATTCTAAATTTTCTAATCCAATAACTGAATCCACGTTTGTCTGGACTCTTAAAAAAGTGGCTCCTTTGCCGCAGATTAAATCGATCAAAGCTTGAGCTTTTTTGGGCGTTTCCGAAAGAAAATCTCTTAAAAATTCTTTTTCTTCTTGAATTCGTTCCATTACCCCAGAAGCAGGCACAACAGCTTGCCAATCTCCGCCAAAATGACCTTTATCTAAATGAATATGGTTATCTTGTAAAGACGGCAAAGCTAAGTACCCTTTCGCATCAATTGTATTTGTACTATTTTCCGGAATTTCTTTAGAAATTGTTTTTATTTCACCATTTTCTACTTCTAAAGCAAACATAGCCGTATTAGTTATAAAATTACTTGGGCTAAGTTCTTCATAACCTGTCTCTAGGCAAACATTCTTAATCCAAACCATTTATACCGTCTCCTTTTTAACTTTTTTTTAAGTTACTGCATTTCTTCTTATTTGTCTCTATTATTTCTATTACCCTATCACCATACACTAAGAAAATAAACTATGTCCATTTATTCGTATTGAGTCGAGATTTTCTTTTTGTTTGCTTTGTTTATAAAAAAATAAAAGAAGATGTACCCTTCTTAAAAAAGGGACAACATCTCCTTACTTACTAATTCATTACAACGATTTCAGTTTATTTATCATCTGAAAAATAAGGCTCATTAAAAGTAATGCTTTTATTCGTCATATCAACTGTGACATCGACACCATATGGCAAAGCACATCGTGGATAACCATGTCCAAAATTAATGTTGTATAAAATAGGAAGCGATTCATCAGATATAACTTTTTTATAGATTTCTTTGTACTCGTCATAATATATTTCATTTTGAGGCTTTCCAATCAACAGGCCGTTAATAACAGAAAATAAGCCCGTTTGTTTTAAAGTCAGCAATATTTGTTCTAATTTTTTCGGTGTTGGTTTTTCTTCACTTGTTTCAAAAAAAGCTACTTTTCCCTTCCATTGTTCTAAAGAAGGGTACAACGAGTAGGTTTGATTGATTTTAACTTCGTCAGGATTTCGTTCGCCGTTCAATAAATCATATAGGCTTTCTAAACAACCGCCTAGTAGCGGTCCTGAAAAAGAGCCCACCCCTTGCAGAGTCTCATAACCCCTTTTTTCAAGATGATGAACACGAGCAACCCCTATAGAACACTCAGAAAAATCTATTCGCTCTTCGTACCAATTTTGGCTTGAGCGAATCGCTTCTTGTTCACAACCTTTGAAATAGGACTGTACTGTATTATCAGTATAAGGAAGCATGACATCTCCTAACTCAGCAATATCATTCATAAAGTTTGGACCGTAAAATGACGTCATACCCAATTGATAAAACATCAAATGATTGATTGTTGTATCAGAAAACCCCGTAAATAATTTAGGGGTTTTTTGCACATTTTCGATAAAATCTTTATCTTCAAGTAAATAGGGCATTAACCGGTAAGTATCCTCTCCTCCAATAGCACAAAAGATTCCCTTAATCGTTGAATCTTGAAAAGCATCTTTTAAGTCTTGTGCTCTAGCTTCAGGATGGTCTTTTAAATAGTTTATGCCTTTAAGAGCATGCGGCATAAAGACAGGTTTAAGTCCCATATTCTCTAGTCTTTTTATTCCTATGTTTCTTTGATGAGAACAAAACTCTTCACCTAGCATCCCACTAGAAAGACTTACAACAGCAATTTTATCTCCTTTTTTTAAAGCACTTGGTTTAATCATCACTATCTCTCCTCCTTATTTTCCAGCAATCGGAATCCAGCCTTTTTTACTTGATATGTATTCCTGCATCTTATCTAAAGAGTAGCTTCTTTTTTTATCCCTTATATCTTGAACTATTAAAATGATTACACTATTGATTAGAGTCTTTAAACTTTTTCAATAAATTCTTTCATAAAAATAACAGAAAAAAATAGAGAAATTAAATTCCCTCTACTTTTCTACTTGTCTATGCTTTGATATCCTTTAAATGTTGAGTTTTCTTTAAAACTTTAAAGACTGTGTCTATTGTAAAAATAGCTAAAGCAATCATTCCAGCAATTTGAAGAGTAATAATTAAATGCCCTTGTGCTAAAGTTGTATGACCTTTTATAAATTCATAAACAGCTAAATACATACCTGATCCAGGAAATAGTGGGAAAAATCCTGGTAAAAAGAAAATAGTAACAGGCACTTTAAAAATACGAGAAAAGATATGGGACTCTGTTGAAATAACTAAGCCAGAAATATAAGTAGCCGGAACAGGTCCTAGCGCTTTAAGGAAAAGCAAATAAACAAACCATCCAGAAGCTCCAACAAAAGCCGCTGGTAAAATAAATTTCTTGGGAGATTCCAAAATAATTGTTGCCGCTACAACGGCAAAAAAAGCTCCTAAAATCTGACTAATCAACGTACTCCACCTCCAGTGATAACTAAGCCGATAGCAACACCCAGCGCAATCGATAAGGCAACAACAAAAGCTTCTAAAGCTTTTGCTCCTCCAGATGTATAATCACCTTGTAATGTGTCTCTTATTGCATTTGTAATCGCTGTTCCTGGCACTAAAGGCATAATCGTACTAGTAATAACTAAATTCATATTAAGTGTAGGAAAAAGAAACATATGCATGAGACCCGCTCCGATTGAAATAACCGCAGAGGATACAACGTTTCGAACAAACGAACCCATACCTAGTCGTTTTTCTCCTTTTAACACTAATGCCAACAATGCGCCATTGACTCCGGCAGCCGCCATTTCTAAAGCCCCACCACCTAATAGCAAAGCAAATGCTGCAGCTAAAACAGAGGTGGCTATATCTTTGTGGCTTTGTTTGTATTGTACTTTGCTTATGTTTTGCAGAGCGGCATAAGCTTCTGGGATAGCTAACTTTCCGCTAGTTAGTTGACGTGAAATTGTATTCACTTCTGCAATATTACTCAAATTTGTAGCTATTGAGTTAATTCGTTTAACAATCGTAATAGGATCATCAATACTCGGATCATCTAATGTAGCAACTAATCCTGTAGCAATTGCTAGAGCTTCAGTTGTTTCAAAGTTAGAGGTTTGTAGAATATGGTTCATTGTGTCTTCTACACGGTAGGTTTCAGCATTGCTTTCTAGCATAATTTCTCCCGCTAATATTGCAACATCCATTAATGTTTTGTAATCCATTTAACGTTTGTCACCCTTTCTACAATGGTTATTTTTCATTTAAATTATTATAGATTTAAATTTCAGTTCAGTATAGCATACTTCTCCTAGCCTTTAGAGCTTTCATTCGTTTTCTTAAATGTTTCTAACTTTAATTTCCAATCTATGCAAAAAAAAGATGAGACAAATAAATGCCCACCTTTTTGTTTTAGGTTAATTTATATATGACACATCCAATTGTTTTCTAATCTAATCCAATTTCAGCTCTAACAACCGCTGCAATACGTTCAACATAGATATCAACTTTTTCTTGTGTCGGCGCTTCTGCCATAACGCGCAATAACGGTTCTGTTCCACTTGCACGAACTAGAATACGTCCATCGCCATTCATTTCTTTTTCTACTTCTTCAATTACTGTTTTTATTGCTGGAACATCCATAGCGCCATACTTATCACTCACTCGAATATTTACAAGTTTTTGTGGATAAGTAATCACTTCCTCAGCTAGTTCTGATAATTTTTTCCCTGTTTGTTTCATAACATTCAGTAATTGTATCCCTGAGAGCATACCATCACCAGTAGTATTGTAGTCTAAAAAGATCATGTGTCCTGATTGTTCTCCACCAAAATTGTAACCATTTTTTCGCATCTCTTCTACAACATACCGATCGCCTACTTGTGTTTCTAAGGCAGTCATATTTGCAGCTTCAACAGCTTTGTGAAAACCTAAGTTACTCATAACCGTTGAAACAATCGTATCTTTTTTCAGACGGCCTTTTTCTAACATATGTTTCCCACAGATGTACATAATCTTATCGCCATCAAGAATATTACCTAGTTCATCCACAGCAATCACACGATCAGCATCGCCATCAAAAGCTAACCCTGCATCTGCGCCTTTTTCGACAACAAATTCGGCCAATTTTTCTGGGTGTGTTGAACCAACACCATCATTAATATTAAGTCCATTAGGAGAAGCACCAATAACATCGAATTCTGTTTCTAAATCTGCAAATAAACGATTGATTAGAGGACTTGCTGATCCGTTTGCACCATCTAAACAAACTTGCAACCCGCTTAAATCATTCGGAATCGTTTGTTGTAAGAATTGAGTGTATTTTAATGAACCTTCTGGATAATCATCAACTGTCCCTAATCCTTTAGCACTTGGACGAGGCAATGTATCTTCTGCTTGATCTAATAAAGCTTCGATTTCAAGTTCAGTTGAGTCAGATAATTTAAAGCCATCTGATCCAAAAAATTTAATACCGTTATCTGGTGCTGGATTATGTGAAGCTGAAATCATTACTCCTGCAGCAGCTCCTTGTATACGTGTTAAATAAGCAACGCCTGGTGTTGAGATAACGCCTAGTTTCATTACTTCTATACCAACAGATAATAATCCAGCAATTAATGCAGATTCTAACATTTCTCCCGAAATACGAGTATCTCTTCCAACTAAAACACGTGGATGATCCGTTCCTTCCGTATGTTGACATAGCACATATCCACCAAATCGTCCTAATTTGAATGCTAATTCAGGTGTTAATTCCGAATTAGCAACTCCTCTAACTCCATCTGTTCCAAAATATTTTCCCATTTCATAATGCCCCTTTTCAAAGTTAAGAACTTTCACAAATTTTTAAAATTTTTTTATTGATTACTTGAATCTAACCTTGACTGACTAGTTGATGATTCTTTATTTTCGTTTAATTTACTTGAGTCACTTTTTTCTTCAGAAGTTAAGCTACTCTCTTTTACAGATTCTTTTTTGCTGTTAGAAGAGTTTATAGTAGAACTAATTGTTGATTTATCTGATGATGATTCAGTTGGTTTTATTTCATCAGGTTTTTGTGTTTCTTTTTTATTTACCGTAATTCTAATAGTGATTTTCTCTGGAGTAATACTAGAAAGACCATCTACCAAAGGCAAGTTAACTTCTTTAGTGGTTGTCTCCTTGATTCCAGTAACATCTATCTCAAGTGGAAAACTACTCAGATTATCTAACATTTCTGGCTTTCCAGTTACTGAAATTAGTGTGTTTTTCTCGTCTTCAATTCCTAACTCATACTCATAATCCGTTTCAGGCGTACCTGCTTCAATCAACTTTAAAGGCAGTGGTTTACTATTAATATTAACTTTAATACTAACCGTTACTTCTTTTGGATTAATAATTACGTCTAATTGATTTCCATTTACATCTA
>JAVWJE010000042.1:0-16569 GCA_036639135.1 Carnobacterium sp.
CTTCTTTTACTACAATTGTTGAAGAGTTAGAACAGTTGTTAGAACACCTTAAGACGGAATCAAAAGAAGTTGACTTAAATGAAAAGAACAAAGTAATCCAACTAGAAATAACAACTGGAAATCGATTGCTAGCAGACGAAGAGAAAGATGCGATAACAAAAATAATTAAAGAAAATAAACAATTTGACATAAAAAAAATTAGTTCAGCTGTTTTAACTTATGAAGCAGCTACTGCTTGGCAACAAGCTGTTAGCTTGCAGATGGAAATACAAACGATTCGTAGCGGACAGGTACTTCAAGCTCCTGGAGATGTTCTTTTTGTAGGGAAAGTTCATCCTGGTGGAATGATACGAGCAAATGGCAGTATTTTTATTATTGGTGAATTACATGGAGTTGCGCATGCAGGATTTGAAGGAGATGCAACAGCAGTCATTGTTGCTGATTTTCATACTAATGCACAAGTACGAATAGCAGACAATGTTCAAATTATAGAAAATCAATCAACTGAAATGTTGACTATAAAGAAAAATGAATTTGCATTTATAAATGATTTACATATATTAGATTTTGAGAATCTAGATCATTTAAGCAAAATGCGGCCGATGTTAGGTAAAATGACAGGGGGATTAATTTAAATGGGAAGAGCAATTGTCATTACTTCTGGAAAAGGTGGCGTTGGGAAAACAACGTCAACAGCAAATATTGGAACAGCCCTTGCATTACAAGGAAAACGGGTATGTTTAATCGATATGGATATAGGACTAAGGAACTTAGATGTTATTTTGGGATTAGAAAACCGAATTATTTATGATATTATTGATGTTGTTGAAGGTCGTGCAAAATTACATCAAGCTATTATTAAGGACAAACGTTTTAATGATAACTTGTATTTATTACCAGCAGCACAAAATGCAGATAAAAATGATGTGAATGGCGAACAAATGATTGAAATTATTGCTGAATTAAAAGAGGAATATGATTATATTCTTATTGATTGTCCAGCTGGAATTGAACAAGGATTTCAAAATTCAATAGCAGCTGCAGATGAGGCGATTTTAGTAACGACGCCTGAGATATCAGCTATTCGTGATGCAGATCGTATAATAGGTTTGTTAGAGCAAACAGAATTAGAACCTCCACGTCTTATCATAAACAGAATTCGTAAAAGAATGATGCAAGATGGAGAAGTTCTGGATGTAGATGAAATTACAAGACATCTTTCAGTTGATTTGTTGGGTATTATTTTTGATGATGATGACGTTGTTCGTTCTTCTAATAAGGGAGATCCAATCGTTTTAAATCCAAAAAATCCAGCTTCACAAGGTTATCGAAATGTCGCTCGTCGTATATTAGGTGAAACAGTACCTTTGATGTCGATAAAAAAAGAAAAAGAAAGTTTTTGGAAGAAATTATTTGGCAAAAAAAAATAAGTGTGTTATAGTTTTGAAAATAAACAAAAGCAAAGACGAGAAAAAGTAAGTTTAGAAACTTAACAGAGAGATTGCGGGTGGTGCGAGCAATTAAGAGTCTAATCTGAACACACATCTCTAAGCTGACAGTTGAACCATAATTAGTAAACTGATCCGGTTGTACCCGTTATTGTACTAGCGTTTAGTAGTTTTGAACGCGATAAGGTAGTTCTCTGTGAAGAAACTACAAAAAAAGGTGGTACCATGATATATAAACTATCGTCCTTTGATTTCCTGTTATTTGGGAAGTCAAAGGACTTTTTTTGTTTTTGAATAGGTTATAAGATTAAAAAAAGACTGGGGAGATTATTATGAAAAAGAAATTATTGGAGGTTATTGCAAGTTTGGGTTTGTGTATACTGGTTCTGTCAGGGTGCAATGCTAATTCAAAAGAAGAAGATAGCTATGATTCAATCTTAGACAAAGGTAATATCGTAATGGGACTAGATGATACATTTGCCCCAATGGGTTATAAAGATTCAAACGGTGAAATTGTTGGGTTTGATATTGATTTATCAAATGAAATTGGGGAACGTATGGGAGTTAAATTCGAGTATCAAGTGATTGATTGGGCTCTAAAAGAAACAGAATTAAATAGTAACAATATTGACGTTATTTGGAACGGATATACAATAACAAAAGAAAGAAAAGAAAAAGTATTATTTAGCAATCCTTATTTGAATAACAGTCAGCTTATTATTGTTCTAAACGATAGCCCAATAAAAAACAAAGCAGATTTAAAGGATAAAACAGTAGCTGCACAACAATCATCAAGTGCAGTCGATGCGGTTATGGCTGACGATTCAGATAGTGTAAAAACATTTAATAATGGTGAATTAGTCCAATACCCTTCTAATAATGATGTTTTTAATGATTTAGCATCAGGACGTAGTGATGCAATTGTAGTAGATGAAACATTAGGTCGTTATTATATGAAACAAAATGAAGACATTGATTACCGTGTTCTAAAAGATAATTATGGAAAAGAAGAATATGCAATAGGATTACGTAAAGCAGATGTCAAATTAAAGAAAGCCATAGATGAAAACTTAGAAGCTATAAAAAAAGATGGAACCTATGATAAAATACACGATAAATGGTTTGCTGAGTAAAAAATAGGATTATTTGAATGGAAAAGATTAATTAGTCCCATTCAAATAACATTTTTATAATGAGATTTCTCTAGGATAATAAAAATAGTTATGACCTAAATATGAATAGGAAAGAGGAACAATATGAATCTAATAAATGATATTACCCCATCGTTAATAAGCGGATTAAGTACAACCATGCAGTTGTTTTTTATTATCCTTGTTACAACCATTCCATTAGGATTTTTAGTTGCTTGTATACGAATATATTCTCCGAGATTCATTTCTTGGATCATTCAAATTTATATTTATGTTATGCGTGGTACACCCTTATTATTACAATTGATGATTGTATTTTTCGGTCTTCCATTAGTTGGGATTACATTTGATCGATTTACAGCAGCAATTATAGCATTCGGTTTAAACTATACAACATATTATGCTGAGATATTTAGAGGTGGTATTTTATCAGTTCCAAAAGGCCAATTTGAAGCAATCAAAGTTTTAGGGATTGGAAGAATCCCAGGTTTTAGGAAAATTATCATCCCACAAGTTTTACGAACGGTGCTTCCCTCTGTTGGAAATGAAGTTATATCACTAGTAAAAGATACATCTCTAGTATACATTTTAGGGTTAGGAGAACTATTGAGAGCAGGTCAAATTGCAGCAAATACGTATGCGTCGTTATTGCCTTTTGTAGCAGTAGGAATCATCTATTTAGTTATAACAGGTATAATAACAATCATTTTAACTCTTATTGAAAAGAAAATTAACTTTTAAGGGGGAATTATATGCTAATGAAAGCACAAGGTATTACTAAAATATTTAATAAAACAAAACTAATCAATAACTTTGATTTTTCCATAGACAATGGTGAAATTATATCATTAGTAGGAAAATCAGGTGCTGGAAAAACAACGTTTATGAGATTATTAAATGAACTTGAAAAGCTAGACGCGGGTACAATTTCAATAGCTGGCGAGTATCTTTGTAAAATGACGACTGAAAATAGTGTTCAATACTCATCAAAAAATGAAAAAAATCGGTACAGAAATAAAATTGGAATGGTTTTCCAAGACTACCAGTTATTTCCTAATTTAACTGTCTTACAAAACTGTATTGAAGCTCCAATTCAAAAAAAAATAATGACAGTGAAAGAAGCCAAATTAAAAGCTGAAAAATTGTTAAAACAGATGAAACTACTTGAAAAAAAAGAATCTTATCCAAAAACGTTATCTGGAGGACAACAACAAAGAGTAGCTATAGCTCGTGCAATGATGCTAAGTCCAGAAATACTTTGTTTTGATGAACCTACATCTGCCTTAGATCGACAATCTTCAAATGGTGTTGGGGAAATGATGCAAGAAATCGCAGCTACAGGGACAGGGATACTAATTGTTACACACGATATTGATTTTGCAGATAAATTTAGTACAAAAAGTATTTCTTCTGATACATTCCTATAAAAGACTAGTAAAATGTTAACAGTTTTCTAACTAACAGTTGGTTTTAACAAAAAAGAAAAACTATTGATTGACGTAGAGACCTCTTTTTGGTATGCTACTACTGTTGTTAATGTGTAGCACCACAACTACAACCGCGCGGGAATGAGTTCATAAGTCCATTAATGGCACTCATGACGGCGAGTCTAAGTCTAATAAGGAGGTGCGAATAAATGTACGCAATTATAAAAACAGGTGGAAAACAAATTAAAGTTGAAGTTGGCCAAGAAATCTACATTGAGAAATTAAATGTTGAAGCTGGTGAAACAGTCATTTTTGATGAAGTTATCTTAGTAGGTGGCGAAGAAACAAAAGTTGGTGTTCCAACTATTGCAGGCGCTGTTGTCGAAGGTACTGTAGAAAAACATGGTCGTCAAAAGAAAGTTACGACTTTTGTTTACAAACGCAGAAAAGACTCACATCGTAAGCAAGGACATCGTCAACCATATACAAAAGTTATGATTAATGCAATCAACCTATAAGAAAAGTGGTGTTTGTGAATGATTCATGCGTTTTTTAAACGTAACAAAAAAGATGAAATTGTTTCTTTTGAAGTTACAGGTCATGCAGGGTCAGGAGCTTACGGAACGGACATTGTTTGTGCTGGTGTATCAGCTTTAGCAATTGGGACAACAAATAGTTTATCTATTTTAGGAGATTTCATTCCTTTAGTTGAAACAAGTGATGAAACTGAAGGGGGATACCTTTATGTTGAATTACCATTGGAAATTAATGGGAAACAATTAGTTACTGCACAGATTCTTTTGGAAAGCCTTCTTCTATCTTTAAAAAGCATAGTAGAAGAGTATCCTGAATATGTTAAATTAAATTAAATTCTAGATTAAAAACAGGAGGTGCAATTAAAATGTTGAAAATGAATTTACAATTATTTGCCCACAAAAAAGGTGGCGGATCTACAACTAACGGTCGTGATTCTCAATCTAAACGTTTAGGTTCTAAACGTGCAGATGGTCAAACTGTTACAGGCGGATCAATTTTATACCGTCAACGCGGTACTAAAATTTACCCAGGTAATAACGTAGGAATTGGTGGAGATGACACTTTATTTGCTAAAGTTGATGGCGTTGTTCGTTTCGAACGCAAAGGTCGCGACAAAAAGCAAGTATCTGTTTACCCAGCAGCTCAATAATTTAATAAAAAAAACTCTTCTATTTTTTAGAAGAGCTTTTTTTTTAATTTTTATTCTTTTACCTGAATTATTCATAATTTAGAAAAGAAACATTAGGAATAGTTTATACCAGTATTAAGGAAAATATTTTTTACTAAAGATTAAAAAAATAAAATAACTGTACATCCTGATACTGCAATATTTCAAAATGCTAAAGATAAACTTTATGAATAATTTAGATTTTATAATAAAAAAATTTTTTTGAAATAAAGGAGAATTACAATGAGTGATTTAGTTATTGGTATTTTAGGTATTGGCATAAGTGCTGTAGTTATTATTGCTATCCTTTTTGGTTTAGTAAAATTAGAAATATGGGTGTACGATGATGCAAATAGAAGACGAATGCATGGTGGCATTTGGGCTTTCTTTGTATTGATGACTACATTTATTCCAGGACTGTTAATTTATTTACTAGTTAGAAAGTCAACTAATAAGGTTAACTATCATCATCCTAAAAAGAATCGTTTTTAATCACTTAAATCGCTTATTTTTTATAATAAATGGTATTATTATTTTGAGATAAAATTTAAACGGATATTAATAAAAATATGGGAATTGAGCCTTGAAAATTATATGTTTATTCGTTAAAATAGTACAGGTAGTAATTATGTTTTGAAACAGATAAAATAAAATTATTTATTTATAATTTTAACTATAAAACAGCTATGAATTAAGAAAAGAGGTTGGATAAAGTGTCTCAAAAAGAAATTGAATATTTATTTTCAGGATTAGATACCTCCGTTCAACTATTACAGAAAGAGTTAGGTGTTTCATATCTTGAGGGACTTTCTAAAACAGGAGAAAACATTTTAGATGGAAGCAAAGTAAATCAAGAAAATAAACAACCTTCGGATCAAACCGTTAAAGTACTAACGGAACTTTATCAGCAACTGCCTTTAGATAGCATGGAACCTGAAGAAATAAGAAAAAGTTTTCAATTAGCACTCTTAAAGGGTTCTAAAAGTGATCAAATACAAGCAAACCATCAAATGACACCTGACGCTATTGGGTTTATATTAGCTTACCTGATTGAAAAAGTTATTGATTTCGATGGAAAAAAAATACGATTACTTGATCCGGCAATCGGAACAGGCAATTTGTTATCAACCATTTATAACGGACTAACTTTGAAGAAAATAGAGGTTGAGGCCGAAGGAATCGATAATGATGATTTATTATTATCGTTAGCTCTAATTAATACAGAACTTCAAGGACAAGAGGTTAAATTAACTCATCAAGACGCACTGACAGATTTGTTAATTGATCCAGTAGATATTGTAGTTAGTGATTTACCTGTTGGGTTTTATCCAATCGATGAGAATGCTAAACGGTTTAAAACTAGTGCATCTGAAGGGCATTCATACGCACATCATCTGTTCATTGAACAGAGTATCTATTATTTAAAGGATAGTGGTTATGGAGCATTCCTAGTTCCTACACAATTATTTGAAACAAAAGAGTCTGCTTCATTAACAAAAATGATTCAGTCTGAAGCGTACCTCCAAGGCATGCTTCATCTTCCGAAAGAATTGTTTAAATCAGAGGAATCGAGAAAATCTATTCTTTTGCTTCAGAAAAAAGGAGATAAAGCAAAACAAGCAAAACAAGTTTTGTTAGCTCAGATACCTGATTTTAAAAATCAAGCTTCTATGCAGTATTTTATGCAAGAAGTTGAAAACTGGAAACAAGAAAATATAAAAAACTAAAAAAACTAAGGGGTTTTTCATTATGTCAAAAACAATTGCAATCAATGCAGGTAGTTCTAGTTTAAAATTTACTCTTTACGAAATGCCAGCAGAAGAAGAAATCGTTTCAGGAATAATTGAAAGAGTAGGTCTAAAAGATTCTGTATTTACAACTAAATACAATGATGAAAAATATAAAGTTGTTGAAGATATAAAAAATCATGAAATTGCTATTCAAATGGTTTTAGATAAATTAATTGAATTAAACGTAATTGAAAATTATGAAGAGATTACAGGCGTAGGTCACCGTGTTGTTGCTGGGGGAGAAATTTTTAAAGACTCTGCTTTAATTACTGACGAAGTTATCTCACAAATTGAAGGCTTAGCTGAATTTGCACCATTACACAACCCAGCAAATGCTACAGGAATCAAAGCCTTTAAAAAATTATTGCCAAACATCACTAGCGTAGCTGTATTTGATACATCTTTTCATGCTGCTATGCCAAAAGAAAACTATTTGTATAGCATTCCAATGAGTTATTATGAAGATTTTTCAGCGCGTAAATATGGTGCTCATGGCACATCTCATAAATATGTTTCAGAACGTGCAGCTGAGATGTTAGGTAAGCCACTTGAAGATCTTAAACTAATTACTTGTCATTTAGGAAATGGTGGCTCTATCACAGCAGTTGAAGGAGGTAAATCAATTGATACATCAATGGGCTTTACTCCTTTAGCAGGGATTACTATGGGAACACGTTCAGGAGATATTGATGCTTCTTTATTGCCATTCTTAATGGAAAAATTAGGGATTTCTGACATTAATGAAATGATTTATATTTTGAACAATAAATCAGGATTATTAGGACTTTCTAATATTTCTAGTGATATGCGGGATGTAGAAGAAGCAGCAGAAGCTGGAAATGAACAAGCACAAACAGCGTTAGACATATTTTATAACCGTGTTCAAAAATATATCGGCCAATATTTTGCATTATTAAATGGTGCAGATGCAATAGTCTTTACAGCTGGTATTGGAGAAAATTCTCCAGAAACTCGCCAAATTATAATCGATGGTATAAATTGGTTTGGCGCAGAAATTGATGAAGAGGCAAACAAAGTTCGCGGTAAAGAACGTATTATTTCAACTCCTAGTTCAAAAGTAAAAGTATTATTAATTCCAACGGATGAAGAAATTGTTATCGCACGTGATGTAGAAAGATTAAGTAAGTAACACATTTAACAAATAAAAAAAAGCCTTTGAAAAGTTTAAATACTTTTCAAAGGCTTTTTTATAGAATAGAATTTTATCGTTTTTTTAAATGAATAAACAATCATGCTAGAACCTATGTTTTTGCATATAAAATTAATTTGGAACCTATTCGATGACCTAAAAAGCTGCTTATGGACGAGTTATTGCTCTAAAACACCAAACTAATCCGTTTTGAGTGAGAATCGCCCAGTTTTGAAATAAAATCATCCACTGGGCGATTCTCTTCTAATTTTGAACAAGTGGAATAAAAAAAGAGGTCAACTCATCCATTTTGTTGTTTTAAACCAAAATACACTAAAAAAGTCTTCAATTTATTGAAGACTTTCTTATTAACTAAATTATGATTTCGCAACATTATCTAAATCTGTTCTGACAATTAAAACATCACAAGTAGCGTGTCTAATAACATATTCAGAAACAGAACCTATAAAAATGCGTTCAACAGCATTTAAACCAGTAGCTCCTAGGAGAATTAAGTCAATATTTTTATCTTCTGGTATTTGTTTTGCAATTAGAACCTTTGGTGAGCCATATTCGATAGAGTAACTAATATCTGCAACTCTATGGTTTTTAGCATAACGAACATATTCTTCTAAAGTAGCTTTAGCTTGTTCATTAGCTTTCTCTGCCATAGAGCCATCAAATGTGGAAATACTCTGAAAAGCTCTAGTATCAATTACATGAGCCAAAACCAAAGAAGAATTGTTTCGAACAGCGACTTGTACAGCTTTTTTAAAAGCGAGCTCAGCCTCTTTAGAACCATCGATAGCGACTAAAATTCGACTATATTGTTGTAACATATAAACCACTCCATCCTAATTAATTTATTAAATTACTTAACAGCTCGTTCTACCTGTCTTTATTGTACCTTAAATAAATTCGTTTTCATAGAATTTATATCCGAAAGGGACATCAAGAGAATTGTAATAGGGAGTCAGATAAAAAAATTCAGTCCGAAAATAAGAATCAATGAAAAAAGACTAACTAAACCTAAGACTACTAATGAAAGCCAAATGGGGTGGTAAAAAATTAAAAACAAACTAATAATTCCAAAAAAAATAAATATTATTCCTAAGCTTAAAAAAAAGATTTGAGCTTGTTTTTTTCTATCGGTTTGAATAGTAGGAATAAAAATAATTGCTTTGCCGCTAATTAAAAAATAAGATAAGAATAATAAGAGAAAACTAAAAAATCCAAAAAGAATTTGTAATAACATAATAAATTTTCCTTTCTTTAAGAACTTAAATGCTCTAGTGTAGATTACAAATGACAACATAGAAAAAAGCCACTCAATGAAGAATGGCTTTCAAAGTTTTTCAACTTTTATAAGAAATCCGGTGATGCCGTTTATACGTCCAGTTGGTATTGAACCCGCAGTTAGCAGGTGGGCTCCGCTGTCAAACAGCTAACTACCAAGTGAAAAGGCATGTTATTTGTTTGAATCAGTTTGGATCCCAAGGTAATATTAATTGTTCGGTCAACACATGTTGGACATGGCGAACATCTCAGAATTCTTATCTTTATATTATCATAGAGCTATTAAACTGTCAATAATTCAGCAGGCTTTTAAATTATAATTCAGCAAGCTTTTTAATTATAAAACGTCTTTACCATAGCAAAGATAACGCTATCTTATTTTTTCTTTTGAGTAATTCTACTGTATTGCTGCGCTAATGCAGCTTCATATTTCCCGGTGTGATTCGGTTGATAATAGATAGCTTTTTTTAATTTATCTGGTAAGTATTGTTGATCAACCCAAGCTTCTGGATAACTATGAGGGTATTTATAAGTTAAACCACGACCCAAATCTTTTGCACCTTTATAATGAGAATCTCTTAAATGATCAGGTACATCTCCGCTTTTTCCTGAGCGAATGTCTTGTAGAGCTGCATCAATCGCAACGATAGAAGAATTTGATTTTGGAGAAAGACATAAGTCTATGACAGCATTAGCTAAAGGAATTCTCGCTTCTGGAAAACCAAGTTTTTCGGAAGCTTGAATAGCAGTGACAGTTCTTTGGGCAGCAGACGGATTTGCTAATCCGACGTCTTCATAAGCAATGACCATCAATCTTCTAGCAATAATAGGTAAGTCACCAGCTTCTATTAAGCGACCTAAGTAATGCAAAGAAGCATTTACGTCACTGCCACGAATAGATTTTTGTAATGCTGAAATAACGTCGTAATGAGCGTCACCATCTTTATCGTGAGTTAATGCTTTTCGTTGAATGCATTCTTCAACAATATCTAGTGTGATTTGAATTATTCCCGCGTCATCTGGACTTGTTGACTTAACTGCTAGCTCTAATCCGTTAAGAGAGCTCCTTAAGTCACCATTAGTCGTTCGTGAAAGATGTAAGAGAGCCTCATCCGTAATATGCACAGTATAATTGCCTAGTCCACGATCTTTATCTTCAAGAGCAGTAGCTAACGCTATTTGTATGTCTTCTATAGAAAGAGGTTTTAGCTCAAAAATCTGAGAACGACTTCTAATAGCAGGATTAATAGAGATATAAGGGTTCTCGGTTGTCGCGCCAATTAAAATAATTCGTCCACTTTCTAAGTGAGGCAATAAAAAATCTTGTTTGGGTTTATCCAAACGGTGAACTTCATCAAGCAAAAGAATCACAGAACCACTCATTTTTGCTTCTTCAGCAACAATTTGTAAATCTTTTTTTGTATCAGTAGCAGCATTTAGTATTCGAAAAGCATATTGAGTGGAACCCGCAATAGCACTAGCAATGCTTGTCTTACCAATACCTGGAGGTCCGTATAAAATCATAGAAGAAAGCATTTTTGCATCAACCATTCGTTGAATGATTTTTCCAGGCCCTACCAAATGACTTTGTCCAATGACTTGATCGATGCAAGTAGGACGCATGCGGAAGGCTAAGGGTTTATTCATGTTTTGCACCTCCATAATAATTACATTAACAGTATACCATTTTAAAAGTTTAGCTTCTAGTTAGATGGAACGTTTGTTTGTTTTTAGATTAATTTGGATTTTAAAAGTCAGGAATATTCCCTATTATTTAAAAATTATGCTATCATTAATTAGGTTAAGAAGTGAAGTTTTTTAATTTTAAAATATCCTGAAAGCTTTCGGGTTATGAGAGAGTGAAAATTGTGACGATAAAATTGAAAAAAGATGAAGATACATCCTTAGATATATCTGAAATAACCGACATACAATTAGATGCTAAGATAGAGGCTGAAAGTATTTTGGATGAGGCCTACCACCAGACGGAAGGGATGTATCGTCAAGTCCAAAAACAATTAATTGAATTTAAAGAGGTTATTAAAGAATATAAAAACATATTAAATAAAGAAGAACGATACCGTATCCAAGATATGGAGAAAAAAATTGGACTATTAGAAGTTAGATATACAATTAAACACCAAATACTAAAAAAAAAATTAGAGCAAGAACAAAAGCAAATGGAGAAACAGCTTAAAAAGAAATCGATTGATTTTGAAATGAACTTGAATATAAAAAGAGAAGAACATCAAAAAGAAATGATAGGTTACTTAGATTATTTAAGGAAAGAAAATGAGTGGTTTATTTCAAATCAAGAACAAGCTAAAAACAATTTGGAAAGTAAAGAAAAAGCATTGTTTTTGACTATGCAAAAAAAACAAGAACGCTATCAATTAAATGAATTAGAATTAACTAATGAATTAGACTATTATAATGATCTAACAAATATAAACAAAACGAAGGTATTGAAAGCTGCTTCAGTTATTCTTATCTTAGCTACAATGAGTATCGTACAATTAACTTTTTCAAGTCCTCAGTTAATGATTGAAACGATTATACCTATATTAATAGCTTGTACTACTGTATACCTATTTTGTATTTACCTAGTAGAAGGAAACAAAGAGAAAAAACACAAAAAACTGTTTCACCACAATCAATTTTTGATTGAACAAAACTTAAAATTAAAAGAAGAAATACTGTTTATGGATGAAGACTTAAAAAAAGTAATGGATAAAAAAGTTACCTCAGAAAAATCAAATCGTTCCTTTGCTGATAATTTTCAGTTTCTGGATATTATGCAGCAAGATCTAAAAGAATCAGAGATGAAACGTAAAGTTTTGGAATCAGAAAATGCAGCTTTAAGAAAATATTTACTAGTTAAAAAGAACATAGAAGACTAAATTTTTTAGGCTCTAAAGGGAATAGAGGTAATCGTAAACATGAATAAATCATCTACATTTGAGCAAGTACAAGAATTTCACAGTGTCTTTAATCAACCTGAGAATATTATTCCAACAAAACTTACTCCGAAAGAAGCACTTAATCGTGCAAATTTTTCAACAGAAGAAATAATAGAATTTCTGTACGCTAGTGTTCAAGGGGATCTACCGTCTTTTGAAAAAATTATTTTTCAATGGGAACAAGCTGTTGTTAAAACAGTAGCTAAAATAAAATTAGAGAAGAAAGAAGTAGATTCGGTATTAATTGGACAAGTAGACGCTTTAATAGATGCGAACTATTTTAACTATGGTTCGTTTGTTTTGATGGGCGTAGATCCAAGACCAATCTCAACTATTGTACATGAAGCTAATATGAATAAATTATTTCCTGATGGCAAGCCTCATTATCGTTTATCAGATGGAAAAGTTTTGAAACCAGAAAATTGGGAGCAACAATGTGCTCCCGAAAGTAGGATTAAAACTGAAATTGAAAGACAAATTAAAGAAAAAAGAGGGAATGTATAGATGAAGTCATTCAAAGAAAATATTAAGGAACTTAAAATAAATCAGGCATTTTATAAAGCCGTCTATGGAATAGAAAAAGAAGGATTACGTGTTTTAAATTCTGGTGAGTTATCATTAACAAAACATTCAATTGATTTCGGGAATCGTGCGTTTCATCCGTATATTCAAACAGATTTTAGTGAGTCCCAATTAGAGTTAATTACTCCTCCTCTTAATTCTATTCATGAAACTCATCGTTGGTTGAGCGCTATTCATGATGTTGCATTAAGAACAATCCCTAAGAATGAGTTTATTTGGCCTATGAGTATGCCAGTTGTTTTACCTGAGGAATCGATTATACCGATAGCAGACTTAGATAATCATGAAGATGTTGCTTATCGTAGACATCTAGCGGAAAAATATGGTAAAAATAAACAAATGTTGAGTGGTGTTCATTATAACTTTGAATTAGATAAAGAGATGATGAAACAGTTGTATCTTAATCAAACAGACTATTCCGATTTAGTTCAATTCCAGTCATTTGTCTACTTGAAATTAGCAAGAAATTTTTTGCGTTACCGATGGATTTTAACTTATTTATTGAGTGCAGCTCCGGTTGTTGATGATTCTTTCTTTAGAAATAAAAAATGTGAGCAAGCTCTTCCAAAAGATTACATTAGGAGTATTCGTAGCAGCCACTTTGGGTATGCTAATTCAGAGGACGTGTCTATTTCATTTGAGTCAGTCGAAAAGTATGTTGAAGATTTAGAGTCGGCTGTAAATGAAGGCAAACTATCTGAAGAAAAAGAGTTTTATTCAGGTGTGCGTTTAAGAGGAACAAAAAAAGCACGTGAGATGTTGCAGAAGGGTATTTCTTATGTCGAATTGAGAATTTTCGATTTAAACCCTTTCGATGCTTTTGGAATATCTGAACAAGATATGCAGTTTATCCACTTATTTTGTATGTTGATGATTTGGAAAGATGGTTCAGCTACAATGGAAGAAGTTGATAAAGGAAAAGAAATGAGCGATTTAGTCGCTTTAGAACACCCTTTTGAATCCACTCAATACTACGAAGAAGGAATGGACCTTATTAAACAAATGTTTGACATGATTGATGAAACGAATGGTTCATCTGCTCAAGTTGGTTGTGTTCAACAAGCCAAAGAGCAATTGGAGAAACCAGAAACTACACTAGCGGGTAGAATGGTAAAAGGTATAGAAGAAAGTGGAGATTATATTTCTTTTGGTATGCAACTAGCCAAAAGATACAAAGAAGAATCTCTTAAAAAACCTTATACAGTAAGAGGATTTTCAAATATGGAATTATCAACTCAATTGCTTATTTTTGATGCTATTCAAAAAGGGTTGAAAGTAGAGGTTCTAGATGAGTCAGAACAATTTTTAAAACTGAGTTATAAAAACCATGTTGAATATGTAAAAAATGCTAATATGACTTCAAAAGATCAATACATTGCACCTTTAATAATGGAGAACAAAACCGTTACGAAAAAAATTCTCGCTGCTAAAGGATTTAATGTCCCAGCTGGTGAAGAATACCACGATAAAAAAGAAGCTGAGGAAAATTATTGGCTCTACAAAAATAAAGGTATTGTTATAAAGCCAAAATCAACTAATTACGGTGTCGGTATTTCTATCTTTAAAGATGGTGCTAAATTTGATGCTTATCAATCAGCTTTAGATTTTGCATTTAAAGAGGATACAACCATTCTAGTAGAAGAATATATTGAAGGAACAGAATATCGTTTTTTTGTATTAGATGGTAAAGTAGAAGCAATCTTATTACGCACTCCTGCTAACATTATTGGAGATGGGAAACATACCATAAAAGAATTGGTTGCAGAAAAAAATAAGAATCCGTTAAGAGGAACAAATCATCGTGCTCCACTTGAAGCGATTCAATTAGACGAGATTGAACAGCTGATGTTAAAAGAACAAGGATATGAGGTAACTAGTATTCCTGAAGAAGATACCCAAGTATACCTACGCGAAAACTCAAATATGAGTACAGGTGGAGATTCTACTGACGTGACGGACATCATTGATGAATCTTATAAACAAGCAGCTGTAGAAATGACTGAAGCAGTTGGAGCAAGGGTTTGTGGAATAGATTTAATTATTCCAGATTATAATCATATCTCTACTAAAGAGGATCTGGGATATACAGTGCTTGAAGCCAACTTTAATCCTGCAATGCACATGCATGCCTATGTATCAAAAGGACAAGGAAGACCACTAGCAATGGGGATTTTGAAGATGCTTTTCCCAGAGATAATTTAATGCTGTAAATAGATAAAAAGAGATTCAACAAAAGTCGTTGAATATCTCTTTTTATCTTTAATGATTTCACTTATTAAATTTCTAAGAATAAATATAGTCATACGGAGGATAACAATGGAAAGAATTTATTTTGATTATGCTGCAACCAGCCCTGTTCATCCTGAAGTATTAGAAGTTGTTTATGAGACAATGAAAAATCATTTTGGTAATGCTTCAAGTATTCATTATTTTGGAAGAGATAGCCGTCGAATCATGGATGACGCTAAAAAAATTTTTGCCCATAGTATTGGAGCTAAACCAAGTGAAATTGTTATCACAAGTGGTGGTACAGAAAGTGACAATACTGCTATTATAGAAACTGCTTTGGCCCGGAAAAATGAAGGAAAGCATATTATTACAACAACGATTGAACACCATGCCGTTTTAAAACCAATGGCGTATCTTGAAACATTAGGATTTGATATTACCTATCTTTCCGTCGATAAGTATGGAATGATCGATTTAGAAGAGTTGAAAGCATCATTGAGAGAAGATACCATACTCGTTTCAGTTATGTATGGCAACAATGAAGTCGGCTCATTATTAAACGTTGAATCAATTGGAAAAACGATTAAAGAAAGTCCTTCATCGGCTTATTTTCATACAGATGCTGTTCAAGCTTATGGATTAGAAACGATAAATGTTAAAAAGGATTTTATTGATTTACTATCTACCTCAAGCCATAAAATAAGTGGACCTAAAGGGATCGGTTTCTTATATATGAATGAAGCAATTCACTTGCCAAGCTTTATGCTAGGGGGAGAACAAGAGATGAAACGTAGGGCAGGAACAGAAAATATTCCTGCAGTGGCTGGTTTTCAAAAAGCTGTAGAAATTACACAACTAAAAAAAGAATCACGTAAACAAGAGTATAGTGAGTTTAGCGAACATCTATTGCAACGGTTAGAAGAAGCGGATATTTATTTTGAAGTAAATGGCCATCCGACTAATCGATTGATGCATATTGTTAACTTATGGTTTAAAGGTGTGTCCTCTGAACGGTTATTACTCCTAATGGATTTATCCGGAATTGCAATTTCTGCTGGATCAGCTTGTACAGCGGGAAATATTGATCCAAGTCATGTCTTAATAGCCATGTATGGAGAAAATAGCCAACGTGTAAATGAGTCAGTTCGAATTAGTTTTGGAATAGAAACGACAATGAAATCGATTGATTATTTAGCAAATGAATTAATTAGATTGATTGAAAAATTAAAAAAGTAGAGAACCCATTAGCCAGTACGTTTAACCCGATTATTATGATATAGTAAGTAAGTAAGTAAGTAAGTAAGTAAGTAAGTAAGTAAGTAAGTAAGTAAG
>JAVWJE010000043.1:0-16532 GCA_036639135.1 Carnobacterium sp.
GTCATGGTAGATGTGTCTGGTTCGGCTTTGAAAAATATTGGTTTATCATTTGATCGACCACAAGAAATCTTAGCAACAGGAATAACAGGGCTTAGAATCGACTATGGCATTAGTAAAGAAGTCATTATAAAATTGTCCCATGTTATGAAGCTATCTTTGAACGCAAGTACACTTACGCAAGAAGATATTACAGAATTAAAAGATGGAGGAGCAAATTTTAACCATTTAGAAGCTTTCCATAATTATTATCCAAGACCTGAAACAGGATTAGACAAAGAAAGATTTACTAGGAAAAATCAATGGTTAAAACAATTAGGTTTTCGTGTCGTGGCTTTTGTTCCAGGAGATGAGGAATTAAGAGGTCCTCTTTATAAAGGTCTTCCTTCTTTAGAAAAACAACGCTATACTCATCCGTTAGCTGCGACAATTGAACTATATACAGACTGTTTAGTTGATGATGTTTATATTGGCGATCCAGGTTTAAAAGAAAAAACACGAAAACAGTTTCAAGCCTATATTGATGAAAAAAAACTTCTTCTTTACGCTGAGCAACAACATCAATCTGTCTATGCTTCTTTAGTAGTTGGCATACATCATAATAGATGGGACGCTGCAAGAGATGTTATCCGTAGTGCAAATGCAAGATTTGGGGAAGTCGAAGATATTATTCCGGAATTAACGCTTAGTCGAAAAAAAGGAAGCATTACGATTGATAATCAACATTATGGGCGGTATATGGGTGAAACTCAAATATGTTTATCAGAATTGCCAGCAAATGAAAAAATAAACGTTGTTGCTCAAGTAAGTCAAGAAGATTGTTCATTGTTAGATTGGTGTAAACCAGGGCAGTTATTTGAAATTATATTAACTAAATAAAATAAGAGGAGTTTAAGAAATGAATTTAGAAAAACTAGCTACAGAAACAAGAAATAAACAGACGATGCACTTAGATGAGTTATCTGTATTAGAAATAATGAAGCTTATGAATAAAGAAGATCAGACCGTAGCAGAAAAGGTCGCACTTGAGATTCCACAAATTACAAAAGTGGTAAACACCATTATAAAATCATTCAATCAAGAAGGACGTTTGATTTATATGGGTGCAGGGACTAGCGGGCGTTTAGGCGTTTTAGATGCAGCTGAGTGTGTGCCGACATTTAGTGTAAATCCTAGTATGGTACAAGGCTTAATTGCTGGAGGAATGAAAGCGATGACAGTTGCGGTTGAAGGAGCAGAAGATTCAAAAGAGCTTGGCGAAGAAGATTTAAAAACCATCGGATTGACTGAGAAAGACACTGTGATTGGAATTGCAGCGAGTGGCCGTACACCCTATGTGATAGGTGGTTTAGAATACGCTAAAAAAGTTGGAGCGGCGACTGCTACTCTATCGTGCAATAAAAATGCTGAAATCAGTCAGTATGCGCAACTACCCATTGAAGTAGAGGTGGGTCCTGAAGTATTAACTGGCTCAACACGATTAAAATCAGGCACAGCTCAAAAACTAGTTTTAAACATGTTGTCTACTGGTGCAATGATTGGTGTAGGTAAAGTTTATCAAAATTTAATGGTTGATGTAAAACCTTCAAACAAAAAATTAGAAGAACGGTCAAAACGTATTATTATGGAAGCAACAGAGTGTTCTTATCAAGAAGCGAGTGAAACATTCGAAAAAGCAAACCATCAAGTAAAGTTAGCCATTGTTATGATATTAACTCGTTCATCCAAAGAAGAAGCAGAAAAAAAATTAGTTGAAGCAAAAGGTTTTATCCGTAAAACAATATAAGTTCACTAACAATAAACTTTAGGAGGATAAATAATGTCTGAAAACAAAGAACAACGATTAGCTAGAGAAATCTATGCAAAAGTAGGTGGTATGGGGAATGTGAATAAAGTTATTCATTGTATGACAAGAGTGCGGATGGATATTAAAGACGCTTCATTAATCAATATGTCAGAACTAAAAAATATTGATGGAGTATTAGGTATCGTTGAAGAAGAAACTCTTCAAGTGGTATTAGGCCCTGGAATTGTAAATAAAGTAGCAAAAGAAATGGTTAAAATGGGAGGAGTCGGCCTAGGCGAGACGATCCCTGTACAGAGTACTTCACCAAATCAACCTTTAAGTGGTCGTGAAGAAGCAGAACGAAAAACGGCGATAACAAAAGCTGAACAGAAGAAAAAAAATAATACGCCATTCAAGCGTGTGCTAAAATCGATTGCTAATATTTTTGTACCATTAATTCCTGCATTTGTCGGAGCCGGTATTATAGGTGGAATTGCTTCAGTGCTTCAAAACTTGCTAACCGCAGAATCAATTTCTGCAGATTATTGGGTTACAATTGTCCTTGTACTAAATATCATTAAAAATGGATTATTTGCGTATTTGAATATTTATGTCGGTATCAACGCGGCTAAAGTATTTGGTGCAACAGAAGGACTAGGCGGAGTGGTTGCTGGAATAGTTTACTTAACCGGCATGACACCTGAAATGCCGCTACCAAACATATTTACTGGTGGAGACTTAGTTGCTGGACAAGGGGGGATAATAGGGGTTGTATTTGCGGTATTCCTATTGTCTATCGTAGAGAAAGCTTTACGTAAAGTAATCCCTGATTCATTAGACGTTATTATAACCCCAACAATATCCTTATTAGTTATTGGATTAATAACTATTTTCTTGATTATGCCTCTTGCAGGTGTTATTTCATCAAGTTTAGTAGGAGCTATTACTTGGGTTTTAAATGTTGGAGGAGCGTTCTCTGGATTTATCTTGGGGATGGGATTTTTACCAATGGTAATGTTTGGATTACATCAAGTACTAACACCTATTCATATTGAGATGATTGCTTCACAAGGAATGACATTGCTTTTACCCATTTTAGCAATGGCTGGTGGTGGGCAAGTTGGTGCTGCATTAGCACTTTGGGTTAAATGTCGTAAAAACAAACAATTAACAAATATCATTAAAGGATCTTTGCCAGTAGGTATTCTAGGAATTGGAGAACCACTTATATACGCAGTTACCTTGCCTCTAGGAAGACCATTTATCACAGCTTGTATTGGTGGAGGAATTGGCGGAGCAGTTATCGGTGGTATTGGTGGCATTGGAGCGACTGCGATAGGACCATCAGGAGTGGCACTTATCCCATTAATTTTTGGCAATTTGTGGTGGGGATATGTATTAGGGTTGTTAGCAGCCTATGTTGGAGGATTTGTTGTTACTTATTTATTTGGAGTACCAAAAGAAGCAATGGAACCCACAGAACTACTATCAACTGAAAAATAATAAGATTGACCTAATCTAAATAGATACGGTAAAATAACTAGTTGAATGAAAAAAGTCCTCTGATTTTTCTTCAGAGGGCTTTATTTTAATTAGGAAAGGAGCTTTTCTATGCAAAGCAATTTATTATTCTTAATTCAAGAACAATTAAATGAATTACCAAAATCTGAAAAAAAAATAGCTGAAATGATTTTGAAAGATCCCTCTGCGGTTATTCAGATGAACGCAACAAGTTTAGCCCGAAAAGCCGAATCTAGTCCAGCGGCTGTCATACGATTCTGTCACTCGATTGGATTAGCAGGATTTACTCAATTGAAGTTAAATTTATCTGCCGATTCTCAAAGTATTCAAGAAAATCTTTACACTGAAATTCAGCCTAATGAAGATTTAGAACAGATTAAAAAGAAATTTTTACTTCAGACACATCATGTATTTAAAGAGACTAATCAATGCTTATCATCTAAAGATGTGTCAAAAACATCTAGTTTATTTAATGAGAGCACAACCATTTATACCTATGGATTGGGAGCTTCTCATTTGGTAGCTTTGGATTTGCAACAAAAATTCAGTCGTTTGGGAAAGTCAGTTATTTGCTCACAGGACCAACATCTGATGGCAACTTCTATGTCAGTATCAACAAAAAATGCTTTGTTTTTTGCTGTATCCAATAGCGGAGAAAAACAAGAAGTCATCGCCTTAATGAAAATAGCAAGAGAGATTGGAATAAAAACTATTTCATTAACAACAGAATCAGACAACTCATTAAGCCGTCTTGCAGATATTTCTTTGAAAACAGCTAATACACACGAAGCACCATTAAGAAGTGGAGCAACAGTCTCTTTATTGGCTCAAATGTACGCAATTGATTTATTATTTTACGATTTTGCTACAAAAAATTATCAAAAGACAATCAAAAACTTAGAACAATCAAAAGAGGCTATCCGAAAATTAACCCATTATTTAGAACATAAAAATAATAAATAAACGATAAGAAAAAAACCTTAGAAAATAGATCTAAAATCTACTTTCTGAAGGCTTTTTCCATTTTTAACTTGATTAGTTTTTTTAATTAAAGAAGACAAAATAACCTATCACTAGAATACCTAGTACAATACGATACCAACCAAAAGCTTTAAAGTCATTATTCTTGATGTAACCTAGCAAGAACTTGATAGCGATAAATGAAACAATGAAAGCTACAATCATACCTGTTAGTAAAATGGCTACTTCCATGCCAGTAAAGTCAAAGCCGAATTTTAATAATTTTAAAGCACTTGCTCCAAACATGATTGGGATGGATAAAAAGAATGAATACTCTGCTGCAATGTAACGTGAAGAGCCAAGTATGACGGCACCTAAAATAGTTGCACCTGAACGAGATGTACCTGGGATTAATGAAAGAACTTGGAACATCCCAATTAAAAAGGCTGTTTTATAAGTTAAGTCATTGAAAGATTGAATAGAACCTTTGTGGTCTTTATTGCGGTTCTCAATAACAATAAATAAAATACCATAGATGATTAATGTAATGGCAACAGTGATGTAATTATACAGATGATCATTTAACCAATCATCAAATAGGAAACCTAAGACAGCAGCTGGTAGAACACCAATGATTACTTTATACCAAATGGACATGGTTTCTTTTTTCTCAGTACTTGTTTTTTTAGGAGAGAAAGGATTTAATTTGTGGAAAAAAAGAAGAACAACTGCAAGAATTGCTCCAAGTTGAATCACAACAAAAAACATTTCTTTAAACGCAGCAGATGCATCTAGTTGAATGAACTCTTCTACTAAGATCATATGCCCTGTGCTGCTAATTGGCAGCCACTCTGTAATACCTTCAACGACTCCTAGGAAAATCGCTTTTAATAATTCTATAAAGATCATGTTGAACCCCTTTTTGTTTTTATTTAATTACATACAAAAATAAGTATACCTAATTTTAAGAGAATATCCAAATAAATTTAGTTTGTATTCCTTAAAATCTCTAAATTAAGTGATTGGTTTTTGTACCTTTAAAGTCAATACGAGAGCGGTAAAAAAATACTAGTTTCAAAGTGAAAAAGAAACAAGATAAATGACAATTGTTTTTTGGCTAAATGAAATTGTGGATTGACGTCTCTTTATCTTCAAAATAAAATAGGTTTATGGTACTATAAGTTAGAGACATTTTTTCTGCAAGATTAAGTGGGAGAATAAGAAACAATTTAAGGGAGATGGATAAAAATGGGATTATTTGATTTTTTAAAGAAAAAAGACGAAACACCTAAAAACACTTCAGTAAAATTATATGCACCAGTTAATGGTAAATTAGTTTCAATTGAAGAAGTTTCAGATCCAGTATTTTCTCAAAAAATGATGGGAGACGGCTTTGCTGTTATACCAACTGACGGAATAATTACATCACCAGTAGCTGGGAAAGTATTAAGTGTATTTCCAACACAACATGCTGTAGGTATTCTGCTTGAAAATGGAATTGAAGTTTTGCTTCACATGGGTATTGATACTGTTCAGTTAAATGGTGGACCTTTTGAAACAGTTGTTAAAGAAGGCGATGAAGTAAATGAAAATACCGTTATTTCAACTGTTGATTTAGTAGCTCTTGAAGCAGCTGGAAAAGACAATGCTATGATTGTTGTATTCACTAATATGGATAAAGTAAAAGACTTTAACTTAGATACAACAGGAGAAATTTCTGCAAAAGCTGAAATTGGATCTATTTCTGCTAACGCATAAAATAATTAATAGAAAAATAATTAACAAAAAAAGAACTTTCTTTTAAAAGAAAGTTCTTTTTTTTGTTAGAAATAGTTTTAAAAGATGAAAAGAGGTTAATGGATAATGTACCTATTATTTGAAAAGGACACACACACATTCAGGAGCATAAACGTCTTTTTGAAGTAAAGTTAATTTTCCAGTAGCTTGATTTCTTTCAAATAAAGTTAAATTGTCCGAATCTTGATGAGCGGCAACGATAAATTGGTCAGTAGAGTCGATAGCGAAATCGCGTGGGAATATTCCTTCAGAAAGCACAACTTCTACCAGACTTAATAATTGATCTTTTGATGAAACCTTGAAAACAGCAATGGAATCATGCCCACGGTTTGAAGCGTAAACGAATTTTCCATCTTTAGAAATTCTAATAGCCGCGCCTGCACTGAAGTCAGAGAATTCGCTTGGAAGCGTTGAGATAGTTTGAGCAGAGGTGAACATACCTGTGCTTAAATCATAACGTAAGGTTACTATTTCATTACTTAACTCTCCAAATAAGTAAGCTGTTTCTTTATTTGGATGAAAAACAAGATGACGTGGTCCAGTACCAGGAGCAACATCTAAACGACTAACTTCTGATATTTTTCCATTATCATCATCGATAGAATAAGTATAAACAGCATCTGTCCCGAGGTCACAAGCAATAACATAACGACCATCTGGTGATAAATCAAAGTAATGAGCATGAGCAGATGTTTGATTTTCATGAATGCTAGAGCCTGTATGTTTAACAGTATCCATAAGAGTTAAATGGCCTTCTTTATCCGTTTTTAAAACAGATACTGCACCTTTATGGTAGTTTGCGGTATAAACAAAAGAACGAATCTTGTCGTAACTTACATAACAAGGAGGCGCCCCTTCACTCGAAACGATACCAGTCTGAATGATTTCATTTAATTCATTTGTTTGAAAAGCAGCAAGTGCTCCTTTTTCATTTTCTTTTGAGATAGAATACAACGTATTTTTATCGTCGGATAAAGTTAAGTATGTTGGGCTATCTGCTTGAACAAGAAAGGTAAGTTCTGTTAGTTTTTTATTATCAGTATCCAACTTAATTGTATAGATACCTTTACTTTCTCTTTTTGTATAGGTGCCTAAATAAATCGTTTCGCTCATTGACAATTCCTCCTATAAAGTGTGGTTTCAAACTTATTCTAAGTATAGCATAGAAAAAAGAACAACGAAAAAAAGGATAATTAGAGAAAAACTCCTGTTTTGATAAAGTAAAAAGTGCTAGAAAATTTTTCCTAGCACTTTTATTTTAAGACTATTTATTTTTTGATAATAAATGGCTAACGGCATTATAAATCCGTTGATTTGACTGAACATCACTGTATTCAAGTAAGATATCCGCTTTTTGGCGGTTCTTTCGGTTCATTTTAAACTCGTTTTGACCTATTTGATTGAGTAAATAAATTAAATCATCCTCATTAGATGTAATCTCTCCCGGTAACTCATTGGAATAAAAATCATTGACCGATTGGGTTGCTTCATTGTCTAGGTCTTGAACATCCGGTTGGAAAAAGCAAACCGGTTTAGTCAAAAAGCTAAAATCGAAAGCAAGAGGGTGATAGTCTGTAATAAATAGGCTGCTTTCATTTAGTAGTGAAAGTAAATCCGTTTGTTCTTGTAAAACAACCGTACAGCCTAATGCAATAAACTGATCGAAATAACCAATCATGGAGTGAGGTAGAGCAAACGTAACCGTTAAATGGTAAGTTTCAACAAATTTCTTGAAATTATCGTTTTCTATCACAGAAATAAACTTTTTTACTGTTCGCTCAATAGACTCAGTCTGATAATGTAATCCAATTTCTTGGTCTGCTGGGAAAAATAGCAACTGCTTACTCGGTTGACTAGGAGTTTCGATAGCTAATAGTTTATCAAAACGAGCTAATCCAGAAAGAACGACTTGTTGTTCAGAATAACCAAGAGTATCGATTGCATATCTTTTTTCATGTTTTGAACTAACTAAGAATAAATCTGTTTTAAATAATTTAGTTAAGAAATCATAAGATTGTTTAAAAGGTTGTAAGCCTAGGACGTTATTTTGTAACAGAACTTGTTTTGCTCCAATGACATCAATCCATAAAGGGTTACGGGTAGGGTAAATATGATAAGGAGCTTGAGTTGTTAAAATAACCTTGGCTTTCAATAAAAATTGAATGTATTTTTTTGATTTAAAAGACAAGATGCGTTCACTATCAAATGAAACAGCTTTTTCATAGTCACTAGAGCTTTTATCTAGAACATAAAAAGCATTTATCTCAGGATGGTTTTCACGCAAGTAGCAGAAAAACAACCAGCCATTGTTGCGAGCTTCGAGTGGTTTCTCTCCAATAATCCAGTAATCTTTTTCACTAACAAAAGGTTTAATGAGACGTGAAAATGGACTAAGCTCTTTATAGTACTCATAAACGTCTTTTTCATATTTTGTTGCGGCTAGAGAAAGACCGTTGTACTGTTCGGTAAAATTAGGTGAGAAAAGATAAATCGATTTTCCATAAGCAATATCTTGAGTTTTAAATACCTTGCGTGACTTTAATTCATGTGGACCGGCAACTCGCACAATAGTTGGTTCAAATAAACCGTTTAAATAGACTTCAAAATAAAAATCAAAATCTTCATCACCGTTATTACGAACAAATAATTCTGTAGCGAGCCAATTTAAATCAACCGATATCGTATAATTATAATGGTAAAGATGATTTCCGTTTTCCAACTCTTCTAATTGATGATTTGAATGAAGAACGAGTTTGTAATCAGATTTACGTCCTACTAACACAGTATCAATTCGATTGATTGGAATAGCAGTCGTAACTAATTTACCTTCAACAACTAAAAAATTATTTTTTTGAGGTTCTATTTTTTCGATATTACATGAATGGATATAACGGATACTGCGTACAGGGATATTTACTGTAAAGCAAAATCCATTTGTCTTTCTGCTAAAATAAGGATAGATATCGTTTCCTTGATCTTTAAATTGTGATAAGCCAATAGAATTAAAATGATCAAATAGGTTTAATGAAAGTGGTTCATCTTTTTTAATCCATTCAGAATCCTGCAAATAGTGTAAACTAAAATAAAATTCGAAATGTGCTTTTGGGTTTTCGTGAGTAGATTGACGAATAAACTCACGAATACTTAGCGTGAAAGTGTAGGTAGACTCATTTATTTTTTCAGCTAAAAAAGGATAACGTTCTCCTGTTTCTCGATGTAAAATATAAAATTCATCTAGCTTGGCAAATTGATGCGCAGAAAGAGTTACTGTAGTTGTAATCATATCCTCAATTTTTTGAATAGTAAAAGAAGGATGGTTTATGTTTTCTTGTAGTTGTTGTTGATCCGTTTCCTCTTCGGTTTGAATGTCTTTGCTGGATGACATAAAATAGTACCTCCATATCGCGTAATTAACGCTCTTTCATTTGCTTTATCATACCAGTCTGTTCATAAGTAGGCAAACGATTTTCGTTAAATAGTAAGGACTTTTAAATAGAGAGGCTATAAAACAAGTTAGTCATTAAAGAACAAGCACAAAAGATGGTTTTCTTTACCATTATAATCATGGATATGCTAAAATATAAGAATGATAATAAAACGATTGAATTAAGGAAGGAAGGAATGAAATAAATGTTAGTTGGAACAGTTACATCTATTGGAGAACACGCTATTTCTAAGAAAGACCCTATCATTATATTATTTGGAGAACAAGCAACGGAGGATCTTCGTTCCGTTTCAATTATCCAGTCATTTAAAGAAAATCAAAATAGAGTGGAGTTGAAACCAGGACAATCTGTATTCTTCGATGATCAAGAATACACTATTTTGGAAGTTGGTGGCCTGGCTAATGAGAATTTAAATACTATTGGTCACGTAACATTAGTTTTTTCAGAAGTACCTAGTGAAGATAGATTAGCTAGTGGGCTTTATTTAAAACCTTTTAAATTACCAAAAATAAAAATTGGGTCAACTATTCATTATGCAAAATAAGTAGAACTTATTTTTAGTTACAAAAGGGGTGAGACGAATGAAACAAGAAGAACCAGTCACCATAAAACATGCTGCTACTTGGTTTTGGAAATGGATAGTAAACAATAAAGTCGTCTCTATTTTGCTTATATCGTTGTTAGTGTTGTTGAACGTGTTAGTCTTTTCAAAAATATCTTATATTTTTAGTCCTTTAAGAGATTTCATCAGTGTTATAGGTCTGCCTATATTAATGGCTGGAATACTCTATTACTTAGTAAATCCTCTTATTGATCGGTTGGAGACAAAAAAAATGCCTCGTATAGCAGCCATTTTTATTATCTTTCTCATTATGATTGCTCTTATTGTATGGGGTGCAACAACACTGATACCACTTATTAAAGAACAAACAATGAGTTTAATAAAGAACTGGCCAACATACTGGGATGCCTTAGTTTCTCAAGCGGATACTTTATTAAAAAGTGATATTCTCTCTCAATTTCAACAACAAGTAAACGATGTCACTCAAAACATTATGTCTTCTATTTCAAAACAAGCTTCAAATTTGGTTAACACAACAGTTTCCGGGATAGGTAGCGTAGTCGGAGTGGTCACAAATATATTCATTGCTTTAGTTACAATGCCGTTTATTCTTTTTTATCTTTTAAAAGATGGTAAAAAACTACCCTATCATGTTATGAAAGTAGTACCAACGAAGTTAAGAACTCCTGTTTATAAGTTATTAGGCGAAATCAATAATCAAATCAGTCAATATATACGAGGTCAACTTGTTGTGGCATTTTTTGTAGCATTAATGTTTTGGCTTGGTTTTGCAATTGTTGGATTAGAATATGCGGTAACATTAGGTGTAATGGCAGGTTTTTTGAACTTAATCCCTTATTTAGGATCATTTATAGCGATGGTTCCTGTTCTTATTATTGCAGTTGTGACTTCACCAGTTATGTTGATAAAAGTCTTAATCGTTTTTGGAATCGAACAGATGATTGAAGGAAGAGTGATTCAACCTCAAATTTTAGGAAGCAATTTAGATATTCATCCAATTACAATTATTATTGTTTTATTAACCTCTGGGAAAATATTTGGAATACCTGGCGTTATCCTAGGGATTCCTGGTTATGCAGTATTAAAAGTTATCGTTGAACATATTTTTGCTTGGTATAAAGATGTTTCAGGATTGTATGAAGGGAATTTTAACCCTGCTTATGAACCAGGGTTATCCGACAAGAAACAAAAAATCAAAAAAAAATAAATAAGAAAAGGAATTGAGACAATACGTCGCAATTCCTTTTCTTATTTAATTAAAAGGATTTACCTAAGATAATTGCTTGTTCTATAGCGTTAGCCATAATTTGAGGAGCAGATTCAGGGGCATAATCCAAACCTTCAGCAAATAATTCATGAAAATCAGATACACCTATAAAGTTGAATATTGTTTTAATGTAGACACTTGCAGGATCTTTTCCACCATAAGCTCCACCACTTGATTGGATGTGCAGAACTTTTGTATCAGTGACTAATCCTATAGGTTGTCCCAGTTCATTATATTTAAATGTTTTACCAGAAACATTTGTTGTATCTATCCAAGCTTTTAAACGTGCCGGAATATTTAAATTCCATAAAGGATTAGCAATAACCACTTTATCAGCAGACAAAAAATTTTCTGTATAGCCACTAAACAACGTCACTTTTTGTTGTTGTTGTTCTTTTAAATCATCAAAAGGTACACCTTCACCTAAAGATTTCCAAGCACTAAGTAAATGATGATCAATTTCAGGTACGGCCATATCATAAAGATTGGTATCTTCAATAATATCATTCGGATTTTCTTGTTTATAGGATTCAATAAAAGCGTCGGTGATAGCCATTGAACGAGAAGCTTCTCCGGTGAAAGGATGTGCTCTTACAATTAATAATTTAGTCATAATTAAATCCTACTTTCTTTATGTTGGTTTGTTATAAAAAAGGTTCTGATTCGTAATGCTTATTCATCTTACTAATGATAAGTAATGTTTGCAATGAATTTTTTTGGAAAACGAATTCATCTAAAGTTAAGAGTAAAAATATTTGCTTTTATCTTTTTCATCTCCTATAATGACAAAGTGTCACTGTGACGGACTGTCACATATAGGGATGAAAGGAATGAAAAATAGTGCCAACTAAAACGTTTTTTAACTTATCACAAGAAAAACAAAGTAGATTAGTTGCTGCAGCTGCAGCAGAATTTTCTCGAGTTTCTTTAAATGAAGCTTCTATTAATAATATAATAAAAACAGCTGATGTCTCACGTGGAAGTTTTTATCAGTATTTTGAAGATAAAGAGGATTTGTACTATTATTACTTGGGCTTACTTAAAAGAGACACACATGTAATGCTACTTGAGAGTTTTGAAAAAGCAGATAAAGATTTATTTGATGGATTTAGATTGTTTTTTCCACGAGTTCTTGCTTTAATCATGCATAAAGAAACGGTTTCTTTTTTTACACACCTATTTTTACACATGGACTATCGAACAGGAACTGAAGTAGCTCCTGATACAGTTAGGCACGGTGAATCAAATAGGAAATCAAAAGATACATTACGAAAATATATTGATGTAGAAAAATTAGATTTAGCAGAACCTGAAGATTTTCCTATATTGATTAAGTTTATGATGTCTACCTTATTTGGAACGATAGGTGAAGGATTTAATAAAAAAAATTCGCAAGAAGAAATTATTTCGAGATTTAACAAAAAAATGAAATGGATTGAATCTGGTGTTAAACAGAATTCATCCACTGAGGAGGAAAGAAACAGATGATCAAATTAGCTAAACGTATGAATGGCTTAGCTGTAATAGGAGCAATCGTGTTTATGGTCATTCAAGTTGTCAGTGACTTGTACTTACCCAATCTGACTGCAGACATTATAGACAATGGTATAGCAACAGGAGATGTTAATTATATCATCTCGGTAGGGATTAAAATGCTTGGCTTCTCCTTATTAAGTGTCGCAGCAGCAACAGGAAATGTCTTCTTGGCTTCGCAACAATCACAGTTATTAGGAAAAAATATTCGAAGCAGTGTCTTTAAAAAAGTATCGTATTTTTCAAATGATGCAATTGATGAGATTGGTACATCTTCACTTATTACGAGAACAACAAATGATGTTGTACAAATTCAAATGGTTATTATGATGGCCTTAAGAATGATGATACAAGCACCAATTATGTTAATTGGAGCAGGTATCATGGCTTATACAAGAGAACCTCAATTAGCAAGTATTTTTCTATACGTTCTTCCCGTTTTAGCTGTTTTTATGGTGACGATTATGTATTTTGCTATTCCTTATTTCAAAAAAATGCAAAGCAAAACAGACCGTTTAAATTTGGTTTTTCGTGAAGGTTTAACGGGGATTCGTGTTATTCGAGCATTTAATCGAAACAAATCAGAAACAAAACGTTTTGATGAAGCCAATAAAGACTTTGCAGATACGTCTATTAGAGCGAATACAATTATGAGCTTTATGTTACCAGTTATGACTTTGATTATTAGTGCAACCAATATTTCAATTATTTGGTTTGGTGGTCAATATATTGGTGATGGTATAATGGAAGTAGGTAATTTAATTACCTTTATGACTTATGCTATGCAAATTTTAATGAGCTTTATGATGCTTGCAATGATTTTTGTTTTCATTCCTAGAGGACAAGTATCTGCTGCTCGTGTGAATAAAGTTTTAGAAACAGAAAGCATGGTTAAAGATCCAGAAAAACCCACTAAAGTAAATAGGGTAGATAAAGGAACACTAGAATTTGATCATGTAGATTTTCGATATACTGGAGCGGAACAACTCGCTCTTGAAAACATCAGCTTTAAGAGCGTTAAAGGCGAAATGGTTGCGATTATTGGTGGAACTGGTTCAGGTAAATCCACTTTAGCAAACTTAATTGCTCGATTCTATGATGTGAATGCTGGCAGTATCAGAATGAATGGAGTAGATATTCGCGATATCAGTCAAAAAGAATTGCGTAGCATGATGGGTTATGCTCCTCAAAAAGCCGTTCTCTTTACTGGAACTATTCGTTCAAATATGCAATATGGCAAACCAGATGCAACGGATGAAGAAATTTGGCATGCATTAGATGTAGCACAAGCCAAAGATTTTGTCTCAGAATTGTCAAAAGGATTAGATAGTTATGTGGAACAAGGAGGAAACAATTTCTCTGGTGGTCAAAAACAACGGTTAAGTATTGCTCGAGCACTCATTTCTAAAGCAGATATTTTAATCTTTGATGATTCTTTTTCTGCTTTAGATTTTAAAACAGATGCAGAATTAAGAAAAGCTTTAGCTATAGAAGCAAAAGATTCAGTGGTCGTTATTATCGCACAAAGAATTAGTACAGTAATGAATGCTGATCTTATTCTAGTCATGGATGGCGGACGAGTTGTTGGAAAAGGAACACACGAAGAATTGAAAGAAACCAATTCAACTTATCAAGAAATCATGAACTCTCAAATGAGAGAGGAGGAACTTTAATGAGAAATGCAGGACCTAAAGGAGCACCACGTAAAGCTAAAAATTTCTGGGGCACATTAAAAAGATTACTTGGCTACATGTCCAGTCGTTTATTTGCAATAGGGTTGGTTTTTATCCTAGCTGTTGTAGGAACGGTTTTACAAACGAAAACACCAAAAATTTTAGGCGAAGCAACAACGGAAATTTTTAAAGGTGTCATGGTAGGCATGAAAATGAAAGAAGCGGGTCAAGTTGTTGAGAAGTTACCAATTGATTTTGATGTTATAAAAAATGTCTTGTTTACGGTGGCTATACTCTATGTTCTATCAGCAGTATTCCAATATTTTCAACAATTTACAATGACTCGCGTAGCGCAAAGAACGGTTTATGATTTGCGCAAAGAGTTAAAGGATAAAATGAATAAAGTTCCAATGAATTATTATGACACACATTCTAACGGAGATATTATGTCTCGTGCAGTTAATGATATGGATAATATCGCAAATACATTGCAACAAACACTTACTCAATTTGTAAACAGTTTTGTCTTGTTTTTTGCAGTCTTGTATTTTATGTTAAGCATCAGCTGGCAAATGACATTAATTGCGTTTGTTACCGTTCCATTAAGTGTTTTAGTGATTAGTTTAATTACTCCAAGATCACAAAAATTATTTAGTGCTCAACAAAAAAAATTAGGATTATTGAATAATCAAGTTGAAGAAACTTATGCAGGTCACGTAATCGTTAAGATATATAATCGTGAAGATGTAGAAATTGAAGCTTTTGAAAAACAAAACGAGGAATTGTACCAGTCTTCGTGGAAAGCTCAATTCTTTTCTGGGTTTGTTATGCCTATGATGAACTTTGTAAAAAATGTAGGTTACCTTTTAGTCGCAGTAGTAGGGGGAATTAAAGTTGCTAATGGAACAATGACTCTAGGGAATGTTCAAGCTTTCTTGCAGTACACAAATCAGTTTAGTCAACCATTGAGTCAAATGGCAAACTTAGCTAACACGATACAAGCAACAATAGCTTCTGCTGAACGAGTATTTGAAGTGTTAGACGAAGAAGAAATGACAGAAGAAAAATCGGGTGTTACACCTATTCCTAATTCACCATACAAAGTCTCATTTGACCATGTTCAATTTGGTTATGGAGATGAAGATGAAGAATTGTTGATGAATGATTTCAACTTGAATGTTAAAGAAGGACAGATGATTGCCATTGTTGGCCCAACAGGTGCAGGTAAATCGACCTTAATTAATCTGTTAGAACGTTTTTACGATGTTAAAGGTGGAAGCATTAAATTAGATGGTGTGGATACAAGAGATATCACTCGTGATGAATTGCGTTCACACTTTAGTATGGTGTTACAAGATACTTGGTTGTTTAATGGCACTATTTTGGATAATATTAAGTACGGTAGTGAAAAATATGGTCAAGACGAAGAACGCGTTTTAATTGCTGCTAAAGCTGCCCACGTCGATGACTTTGTTCATACTTTACCTGATGGTTACGACACCATTTTGAATGAAGAAGGCAGCAATATTTCTCTTGGTCAACGTCAATTGATCACTATAGCAAGAGCCTTTTTGGTTAATCCAGAAGTGTTAATATTAGATGAAGCTACTTCAAGTGTAGATACTAGAACAGAGATTCTGATACAAAAAGCTATGCGTAAAATATTAGAAGGCAGAACAAGTTTTGTCGTTGCTCATAGATTGTCAACCATCCGTGATGCGGATAACATTATTGTCATGAATGAAGGAGACGTAATGGAAACCGGGACACATGATGAATTGATGGCACAAGATGGGTTCTATGCTGACCTATATAACAGTCAATTTGCTGAGAAACCAGCTGTATAAAAAAGCTAATGAATACACCCTTTACCCATAAAGTTTAGTCTTTATGGGTAAAGGTTTTTTTGTAGAGTAATGATATGCTCCCTCTATAAAGGACACTGAAATATAAAAAGTGTCTTATATAG
>JAVWJE010000044.1:0-16299 GCA_036639135.1 Carnobacterium sp.
AACTGAAAAATATAAAACAGTAAGGATAGTAATGAAATTTCGTGCTCCTTTGGATAAAGAAACTATAACTAAAAGAGCATTATTATCTAGTCTGATCGAAACAAATAGTATGAAATATCCGACGCAAACAGCTTTAAGAAGTGAATTATCTAATTTATTTGGAGCGAGTTTCGGAACTTCTGTGACTAAAAAAGGAACGGTTCATATTTTAACGTTATCGTTAAATGTTGTTAATGAAAAATATCTAACAATGAGTGACTCAATATTGACAAAATCAATCGACTTCTTGAAAGAAGTTATTTTTCATCCTAACGCGTCTAATGGTTATTTTGATAAAGCTACCTTCACACGTGAAAAAGAAAATTTAGTAGATTACTATGATTCGATTGCAGATGATAAGCAAACTTACGCTAATTTAGAATTACAAAAATTATTTTTTGATGAAGATAACCAAAAGATTCCTAGTATTGGAACAAAGGAGGATTTAGCAGAAATTACTGAGATATCCTTATATGATTACTACAAGAAGATGCTTCAAGAAGATCAGATAGATATTTATGTTCTAGGCGATATTAATGAAAATCAAATAATGAATCAACTTAAAGAGTTTCCTTTTGAATCCAGGAAAACAATACAACCAGAACTTTTTTATAAACAATTAGATTTTGAAAAAGTGAATTCAAAAATAGAATCCCAAGAAATTAAACAAGCTAAGTTTAATTTAGGGTATACAACAGATATATTTTATCTTCAAGATAGTTATTATGCAGGTCAGTTGTTTAATGGCTTATTCGGTGGATTTCCCCACTCTAAACTATTCGTAAATGTTAGAGAGAAAGAAAGTTTGGCTTATTATGCATCTAGCTCATTAGATACGTTTAGAGGGATGATGATTGTCCAAACAGGTATTGATAGTAAAAAGTTAGACCAGGTAAAAGAAATTGTAACGCTCCAATTAAAAGAAATGCAAGGCGGTAAGTTTACCGAAGAAGATATGCATCAAACAAAACAAATGCTAAAGAACCAATTGCTACAATCTGAAGACAATTCAGGTGCAGTGATTGAACGAACATATTCAAATCAATTAGCGAAAAATGAAGTCATGAGTATAGAAGAGTGGATGAAACAGATTGAAGCAGTGACAAAGGAAGAAATCATAGAAGTAGCTAATAGGATTAAACTAAAAGCAACGTTCTTTCTATCTGAGGAGGTTAAGTAATGGATAAAAAGCTCTACGAACAATTAAACGAGACGATTTATACTGAAACATTGTCAAACGGTTTGTCTGTTACGTTGTTGCCTAAAAACGAATTTCATAAGACATACGGATTATTTACAACTAAGTACGGTTCAATAGATAATCAATTCGTCCCTCGTGATGGAAAACAGTTAACTCGCGTTCCAGATGGTATTGCTCATTTTTTAGAACATAAAATGTTCGAAAAAGAGGATGGGGATGTTTTTAACATTTTTGGTAAGCTTGGTGCTTCGGCAAATGCATTTACAAGTTTTACCCAAACAAGTTATTTATTTTCAAGTACAACGAATGTAGATGAGAATATAAAAACGTTATTAGATTTTGTTCAAGAACCTTATTTTACAAAAGAAACTGTTGAAAAAGAAAAAGGAATCATTTCCCAAGAAATACAGATGTATGAAGATGAACCTGATTGGCGTTTGTTTTTTGGAATCCTAGGCAATATGTATCCTAAACATCCTTTGCATATTGATATTGCGGGTACAGTTGACAGCATTAAAGATATAACAGCTGAATTATTACATGAAAGTTACAATACTTTTTATCATCCAAGCAATATGAATCTTTTTATTGTAGGGAAAATGAACCCAGAAGAAATGATGGAATTAGTTAAATCAAATCAAGCTAAAAAAAGCTTTTCTAAAGTAACTGAAATAGAACGTTACTTCCCTGAAGAAACAATTGCTGATATTAAGCCTTTCGATTCAATAAAAATGGCTGTTAAAAGACCGAAAAGTATTGTAGGTATAAAAGGAGTTGGTCAAGCTCCTAAAGGAAAAGAAGCGTTAGCCTATAAGACAACGATGGATTTGCTTTTGGCTTTGTTAGTTGGACCCACATCAGATAATTATTTAAGATTATATGATTCAGGTGTGATTGATGATAGTTTTTCATATGATTTTAGTTTAGAACGAACCTTTCATTTTGCTGATATTGGTGGAGATACAAAAGATCCGGAAACGTTTAGTAAGGTTATAAAAGAAATATTATTAACAGCAAAAACGAGTCTAGAACTGAACGAAGAGCATTTAGTTCTAATTAAAAAAAGAATGATTGGTCAAGTTCTTCAATCTCTCAATTCTTTAGAGTATATTGCAAACCAGTATAGTCAACAAAATTATGGTGAAGCTACATTATTTGATTTAGTTCCAATTATTGAATCTATTACACTTAATCAAATAAAACAAACTGCGGAAGAATTTATGCAAGAAAGCCATATGAGTGTTTTTCATATTTTGCCTAAAGGGGAAGAAAAAGAATGAAGTCTGCTTTAATTATGGGAGCTAGTGGGGATATTGGAACAGGTATCGCACAGGAATTAGCCGAAAGTGGCTGGGCTTTGTATCTACATTATCATACCGATTATGAAAGTGTTGAAAAGCAACTTAACGATTATCGAACGACGTATCCTAAACAAGATTTTTTTAGCCTTCATTTAGATATGACAGATGAATCTGGTATTGAAGAGTTTGTTAAAAATATTTTTCAATTAGATGCAATTATTTTTTCAAGTGGCTTTACAACTTTTCAATTTTTAACAGAAGTAACCTCTAAAACAATGGATGATATGTGGGCAGTTCACGTGAAAACACCTTTGTTATTATTGCAACGACTTCAAACTAAATTAGCTTATGCTAGATCTGGTAGAGTTGTTTTTATTAGCTCCATCTATGGCGAATCAGGAAGTTCGATGGAAGTTATTTATAGCACAACAAAAGGAGCTCAACTGGCCTTTGTAAAAGCGTACAGCAAAGAGGTGGCGAGCTTGGGTATAACCGTCAATGCTATTTCGCCGGGAGCAATCGAAACAAAAATGAATGCTGATTTTAGTGAAATAGAGCTATCTGGATTAAAAGAAGAAATTCCAGTTGGACGCATGGGCAGTGTTTCGGAAATTAGTTTCTGGGTCCATCAATTATTAGAACCTAGGAGCGCATACTTAACTGGACAATCAATCGTTGTGAGCGGCGGATGGCTAAGATAAGGGAAGAATAGCTGTGTAGCCAAATGTGTAGAAATGAAAAGATAGACGATTAAAGTTAATGTTGATTATCATCAAAAAGATATGTTTCTCAACCTTTGATTGTGTTATAATGAAAAATGATATGAGATTTTTATGCTCTCTAAACAAGAGAACTGGTAGGTGAAAATAGAATGAATGAAATCGGTGAAAAATTACAAGAAGCTAGAAAAGCTAAAGGATATACTTTAGACGACTTACAACAAATGACAAAAATACAAAAACGTTACTTAATTGCAATTGAAGAAGGTAATTATAGTGTTATGCCGGGTAAATTTTACGCACGAGCGTTCATTAAGCAGTATGCTGATACGGTTGGACTCAATGGAGATCAATTATTAGAAGAGTATACAGATACGGTTCCGCATACACATGATGACGAATATGTAGAAAAAGCATCTGCAAACCAAACAAGATCGGGTAACAAAACAGATAATAGAGTATTTGAAAAAATTCGAAACTATTTGCCAACATTACTGATTGTAGTTGCAGTCCTTGTTATAGTAGTAGCTATTTATCTTGCTTTTATAAAGACTAACCAAACGGCTAAAGAAAATATGATTACAAAAAACTCTGAAACAGTTGTTGTTTCTAGTGCTGAATCAAACTCAGATGAAACAAAAGAATCTGAAAAAACAGAATCGTCTAGTGTCGAAAAAGAAGAACCAGAACAATCTGTTTCGGTAGTATCGTCTACTGGTTCTCAGACTACCTTTTCTGTAACTGGATCACCTGAAAAAAATGAAATTATTTTGCTTGCTGAAGGTGGAGACAGTTGGGTAAGTATTGAAATTGATGGCGCTATGGTTGATCAAGCTTTATTATCTAGTGGAAATTCATTAAAAGCCTCTATCCCAGAAGGTGCTAAACAAGCTAAACTGGTGATAGGAAATGCAGCTGTTACATCTGTTAAGTTGAACGATAAAAATGTTGAATATGCTCCTGAAGCGGCAGAAGCAGTCACGCAAAAAATTGAATTTCAATTTAACGAAGAAGAATAAAATAAAAAGACAATAAGAAACCTCTATGATTAGATTTTTCTTATTGTCTTAAATTTAAATAGAAATAAAAAAGGAAGAAGGCGATAATTTGAATTTGCCAAATAAACTGACAGTTGTCCGTATCTTTATGATACCTATTTTTGTTATCATCGCTTTAGCTCCTTTGAATTGGGGAGTTTTGCAAATATGGGGGTCAACAGTCGAAATAACACAGTTAGTGGCTGCAATTATATTTGCAGTTGCAAGCATAACAGATTGGCTTGATGGGAAAATTGCTCGTTCAAGAGGTTTAGTTACGAACTTTGGAAAATTTGCTGATCCATTAGCGGATAAAATGTTAGTTATGACTGCATTAATTGTATTAGTTGGTCAAGGCTTAGCGTCTTCGTGGATCGTAGCTATTATTGTTTGTAGAGAATTAGCTGTAACAGGTTTACGTCTGCTATTAGTTGAACAAGGAGGAACCGTTTTGGCGGCTGCATGGCCTGGGAAAATTAAAACGATGACTCAAATGATCGCTATTATTTTGTTATTGGTAGATAACTTACCTTTTGAAGGTTTGGGTATTCCTTTAGCTGATATTATGCTATATGTTTGTTTATTCTTTACTATCTACTCAGGAATCGACTATTTTGTTAAGAATAGTAGCGTGTTCAAAGGTTCAATGTAACTTTTTGTGAAACAAATACACGTTCATATATAAAATAGGTTGGGACAGTTGTCCCAGCCTATTTTATATACTATTGAAACTGAATAAAGAGCTATAACGCTTTAAGGAGCATTTTTTTACTATAAAAATAGAATGCAGTTAAAAAGCGTATATTAACTATTAGTGAGGAGAAAAAAATGAATGCTGAAATAATTGCTGTTGGAACAGAACTATTGTTAGGACAAGTAGTGAATACAAATGCAACATTTTTATCGAAAGAATTAGCAACATTAGGGATTGAGGTTTATCATCAATCTGTTGTAGGAGATAACCCAAAGAGACTAGAAGAGGCAATAGAGCTTGCTGAAAAAAGAAGTGAGCTAGTTATTTTAACAGGGGGCTTAGGTCCGACAAAAGATGACATGACTAAACAAGTTTTAGCAAAGCATCTTGGTAAAGAACTCGTGTTGGATAATGAAGCTATGAGAAAAATTACAGCATTTCATGAACAAAGGAATCAACCTATGTCTGAAAATAATAAACTTCAAGCTCTAGTTATTAAAAATTCGACTGTTTTAAAAAATAAGAATGGTTTGGCTGCGGGTATGTTTTTAAAAGTCTACAAACAATCCTATTTACTGCTGCCAGGACCTCCACATGAATTGGAGAGAATGTTTGAGCAAGAAGCCAAACCATTGCTACTAAAACAAACAACAACAGATACTATTTTGGTATCCAGAGTCTTACGTTTTTATGGAATAGGCGAGTCAAGGTTAGTTACATTAATGGATGATCTGATTGAAAAACAAACAAATCCAACGATAGCCTCTTATACAGGAAAGCATGAAGTGAGCTTGCGTTTAACAGCTAATGGAAGAGCTGAGACAGATTGTGAGAGTATGTTGGATAACTTAGAGGGTATCATAAAAGAACGTGCTGGAGACTATATTTATGGCTATGGTGACGATACAAGTTTAGTTGAAGTAGTCAGTAATGTCATAAAGGATAAGAAATTAATGTTATCAGCAGCGGAAAGTTTAACAGGAGGATCATTTCAGAGTATGTTAACAACTGTATCTGGTGCTTCAGATTTTTTTGAGGGTGGCATAGTAACGTATAGCAACCGAATAAAAAAAGAGATACTTGATATTGAACCCCAAATAATAGAACAATTCGGAGTAGTTAGTAGCCAATGTGCTATTAAGATGGCTGAACATGTTAAGAAGTTGTTTAATACGGATATAGGAATATCTTTTACGGGTGTAGCAGGTCCGCTAGAACTAGAAAATAAAAAATCTGGTACGGTTTGGATAGGTTTAGCGATAAAAAACAAAGAGTCATATGCAAAATGTTTTCAATTTGATAAAGATCGAAATAATAATCAAGAACTTTCCGTTCTTGCTGGATTAAATTTAATTTATCGAGAGTTATTAGATAAACAGATTGATGGTAAAGTCCATTGGACTAGTTAAAAAAATGAGGTTGAAAACACACCGAATGTTTGTTCGGTTTCTTCTTGCATTTTATAAAAAAAGAAAGTATGATAGATGTTGTGAGACTGATAAAATAAAATTAACTATTTAAATGGATAACAAATAAGCAACAATTTAGGAGGACATAAAATGGCAGAAGATCGTAAAGCAGAAGACCGCAAACAAGCACTAGATCTAGCATTAAAGAAAATAGAAAAAAACTTTGGTAAAGGTTCAGTTATGAAATTAGGAGAAAAAGTTGATACTCGTATTTCAACTATTCCAAGTGGTTCATTAGCATTAGATGTAGCCTTAGGAGTCGGCGGTTTTCCGAGAGGGAGAATCATAGAAGTCTACGGACCAGAAAGTTCTGGTAAAACAACGGTAGCTTTACATGCAGTAGCTGAAGTTCAAAAGCAAGGTGGAATAGCTGCCTTTATTGATGCTGAGAATGCATTGGATCCAAAATATGCAGCAGCATTAGGTGTAGATATTGATGAGTTGTTATTATCACAACCTGATACGGGTGAACAAGGTTTAGAAATTGCTGATGCATTAGTTTCAAGTGGAGCTGTAGACATTGTTGTTATTGACTCAGTGGCTGCGTTAGTTCCTCGTGCAGAAATTGAAGGAGAAATGGGAGATAGTCACGTTGGTTTACAAGCTCGCTTGATGTCTCAAGCTCTTCGTAAATTGTCTGGTTCAATAAATAAAACAAAAACAATTGCTTTGTTTATCAATCAGATTCGAGAAAAAGTTGGTGTAATGTTTGGTAACCCTGAAATAACACCAGGTGGCCGTGCTCTTAAGTTTTACGCAACGATTCGTTTAGAAGTAAGACGTGCAGAACAAATTAAGCAAGGTACAGATATTATGGGAAACCGTACAAAAATAAAAGTAGTGAAAAACAAAGTAGCTCCACCATTTAGAGTAGCAGAAGTTGATATTATGTATGGAGAAGGAATTTCTCAAGTTGGAGAACTTGTCGATATGGGATCAGAAAAAGATATCATTGATAAAGCAGGAGCATGGTATTCATATGAAGGTGAAAGAATTGGACAAGGTCGCGAAAATGCGAAACGCTATTTCTTAGACCATCCAGAGTTAAGAGCTGAAATTGAGAAAAAGGTACGTGCTGCTTATGGTATAGGTGAAGTTTCGGAAGATGTTGAAGAAACTCAAAAAGAAAACGAAAAAAAGAAAACTGATTCAACTTCAGAGAAAAAAAGTAAACCTACTTTAACTGAAGAAAAATAGATCTTATTTTTTGAAAATATCTAAAAAAGAAGCTAGAACGGTTTTGTGCCGGTTTAGCTTCTTTTTTTAAAAAAAAGAAACAAAGGGGAAAAATAAGGGTTATATAAAAAGACGATCTCATTTAATGAACAAAAGTAGCCTAAACACCCTCAAAAGTTATTATTAAGTTGACATGTCCAGTGTAGACAATTAAAATTAAGATATCCTTTATTTTATCTTTAGATAACAGGTAGGTTTTATTGGTAAAAAGTTACGAGTTCTACCAGATAATTAATAAGTGATAAACAGGAAATATAAACTAAATAAGATACGGAGGTGGAAGAATGAATTTCAATAATATAGCCTTCGCTATCGTTACTTTAATTGTTGGTCTTTTTGTAGGATATGCAATCCGCAAATCAAAACATGAAAAAGAATTGGCTGGTGCTAGAAACACCGCAACTGGAATATTGGATGAAGCGCAAAGAGAAGCAGAAACCATGAAAAAAGAAGCGATGTTAGAAGCGAGGGACGAAAACTACAAATATAGAACTGAAATTGAAACTGAGCTAAAAGAGAGAAGAAATGAGATTCTAAGACAAGAAAACCGGTTAGTACAACGTGAAGATAATATTGACCGTAAAAATGATAGCTTAGAAAAACGTGAACGGACACTTGAAGCGAAAGAAGAGAAACTAGGTTCAAGACAGCAATTGTTGGACGATTTGGAGAACCAAGCAAGAAAATTAGTTGAACAACAAGAATTAGAATTAGAAAACGTAGCAGCTCTTTCACGAGAAGACGCTAAACATATTATTATTGAAGAAACAGAAGAACAGCTATCTCATGAACTTGCTGTTATGGTTAAACATTCTGAAGAAAAAGCTAAAGAAGAAGGAGATCGACGTGCACGAGAGTTGATTGCTTCAGCTATTCAAAGAAGCGCTGCAGATCAAGTTTCTGAATCAACAGTTTCTGTTGTATCTCTACCAAATGATGAGATGAAAGGTCGCATTATTGGGCGTGAAGGTCGTAATATACGAGCTCTTGAAACATTAACGGGTATCGATTTAATTATTGATGACACACCAGAAGCAGTGATTTTAAGTGGATTTGATCCGATTCGTAGAGAGATTGCCCGCATGACTCTTGAGAAATTGATTCAAGATGGCAGAATTCATCCTGCCCGCATTGAAGAAATGGTAGAAAAATCACGTAAAGAAATGGATGAAAGAATCCGCGAAATTGGTGAACAAGCAACATTTGAAGTCGGGGTACATTCTATTCACCCAGATATTATAAAAATATTGGGACGTTTACGTTTTAGAACAAGTTATGGACAGAACGTTTTACAGCATTCGATTGAAGTCGCTAAGTTAGCAGGAGTTCTTGCTGCTGAATTAGGAGAAGATGTAACGTTAGCTAAACGCGCAGGTTTACTACATGATATCGGTAAAGCCTTAGACCACGAAGTAGAAGGTTCACATGTCGAGATTGGTGCAGAAATTGCCATGCGTTATAAAGAAAACGATACAGTTATTAATGCAATCGCATCTCATCATGGAGATGTAGAAGCTACTTCTGTTATTTCAGTGTTGGTAGCAGCTTCAGATGCTTTATCTGCCGCTAGACCAGGAGCTAGAAGTGAATCGCTTGAAAATTATATTCATCGTCTAGAGAAATTAGAAAGCATTTCTAATAGTTTTGAAGGTGTAGAACAAAGTTACGCTATTCAAGCAGGACGTGAAATAAGAATCATGGTTAAACCAGATTCGGTTGATGATCTAGAAGCTATCAGTTTAGCTAGAGATGTGAGAAATATGATTGAGGATGAGTTAGATTATCCAGGACATATTAAAGTAACGGTTATTCGTGAAGTACGAGCAATCGAATATGCAAAATAGATAAAATTGAATAGAAATAACTTAAAAAGATACAAAATGAATGTAAACCATTTGTTTTGTATCTTTTTTGATGAAAAAATAAATGAAGAACGAATAGAAATATTTCGTTGCTTTTATTTACTGCGATTTATTGTTAAAATGAGTTTAATGCAATTATCTAGAGAAGAGGCAATAGAAATGAGATTATTATTTATTGGTGATGTAGTCGGATCTATGGGACGAGAAATGGTTCATGATCATCTACACAAATTAAAACAGCAATACAAACCACAAGTAACTATTTTAAATGGTGAAAATGCAGCAGCTGGAAGAGGAATTACTGAAAAAATTTATAAAGGATTTCTTCAAGATGGAGTAGATATTGTTACTATGGGAAACCATACGTGGGACAACCGCGATATCTTTGAGTTTATTAATGATGCTAAAAAAATGATTCGTCCAGCAAATTATCCTGAAGGAACACCAGGAAATGGAATTGCATATATCAAGGTAAACCAATTAGAGTTAGCAGTTATTAACCTGATTGGAAGAGTATTTATGTCTGATGTAGATGATCCTTTCAGAAAAGCTGATGAATTAGTCGAAGAAGCGAGTCAACGCACTCCCTTAATTTTTGTCGACTTCCATGCGGAAACGACTAGTGAAAAACAAGCAATGGGATGGTACTTAGATGGCAGAGTTTCTGCAGTAGTTGGTACGCATACGCATGTGCAAACTAACGATGCTCGTATACTACCAGCTGGTACAGCCTACCTAACAGACGCAGGCATGACGGGACCTTATGATGAGGTTTTGGGAATGAGACGTGAATCTGTTATTAACCGCTTTTTGACTCAAATGCCTACGCGATTTGAGGTACCAAAAGAAGGCCGCAAATTATTATCAGGTTGTTTTATAGAAATTGATGATACAACTGGAGCAGCAAAAAAAATTGAAAATATTGTTATTAATGATGATCGTCCATTTGGAAATGATTTTTAATTAAGTATGATCGATTAAAAAGAAAAAAGTGAGGTAGGGAATAAGCATGCCACAAAAAACAGAGCATACACCTATGATGGTACAATATCTAGGAATTAAAAAACAATATCCAGATGCGTTCTTGTTTTATCGCTTAGGTGATTTCTATGAGATGTTCAATGAAGATGCGATAAAGGCTTCCCAGTTATTAGAAGTTACATTAACGAGTCGGAATCGAAATGCAGAGAACCCGATACCGATGTGTGGAGTACCTTATCATGCAGCTAGAGGATATATTGATGTTTTAATTGAAAAAGGGTACAAAGTAGCTATTTGTGAACAAGTAGAAGATCCGAAGACAGCTAAAGGAATGGTCAAGCGAGAAGTTGTTCAATTGATCACACCTGGAACGGCTATAGAATCCAAAAATATGGATGCTAAATCGAATAACTATTTGGTTGCATTATCAATAACAGATACAAATCAATTTAATCTTGCTTATGCTGATTTAAGTACTGGAGAATTAAAAGCTACTCAATTATCTTCTATAGAAGAAGTTATAAATGAATTAAGTGGTTTAAAGACAAAAGAAGTTGTTTTTGAAGAAGCTAAAAATTTAGATTTACAAATTGAATTGAAAACGAAGTTGGGTGTCATGATTTCAATCCAAAAAAAGAGTGAAGAAAATTCTTCACTATCCTATTTGACTAGTGAAGTAGAAGATGAGAACATTGTTTCAGCTATAAAAATTTTATTGTCTTATTTAGCTGTAACCCAAAAAAGAAGTCTAGCTCATTTGCAAAAGGCAGAAGTATACATTTCAGAACATTTTTTGAAAATGGATCATTATTCAAAACATAACCTAGAATTAACAGCATCAATTAGAACTGGGCAAAAAAAAGGAACCTTATTATGGCTTTTAGATGAAACGAAAACGGCTATGGGTGGCCGATTAATAAAGCAATGGATTGATCGTCCTTTAATTCAAGAAAAAACTATAAAAAAACGTCAAGATGTGGTTGAAAGTTTAATGAATCATTTCTTTGAACGAACTGATTTAAATGAAGCTTTAACAAGAGTATATGATTTAGAACGCTTAGCTGGCAGAGTAGCATTTGGAAATGTTAATGGCCGAGATTTGCTTCAATTAAAGACATCTCTATCACAAATTCCACTTTTGAAACAAATTATTGCATTAATAAACAAGGGTGAATGGGATAACCTAATCACTCATTTAGATGATGTACCGGAAGTTGTGGATTTAATAGAACGAGCTGTTCACGTAGATGCACCGCTTTCGCTAAAAGATGGAAATATTATTAAAGATGGATTCGATGAACAACTGGATATTTATCGAGAGGCTATGCGCAATGGCAAGCAGTGGATTGCTCAGTTGGAAGCGCAAGAGCGCCAAAAAACAGGTATAAGAACCTTGAAAATCGGATATAATCGTGTATTTGGTTATTATATTGAAATAACTAAATCTAATTTAGCTAACTTGCCTGAAGGACTCTATGAACGTAAACAAACATTGGCTAATGCTGAGCGTTTCATCACACCTGAACTAAAAGAAAAAGAAACGTTAATTCTGGAAGCAGAAGAAAAGTCATTAGCTTTGGAATACGAATTATTTACGAAAGTAAGAGATGAAGTCAAACAATATATTGATAGACTTCAGTTATTGGCTAAGACGGTAGCAACTATTGATGTCCTACAAAGTTTCGCTACAATTAGCGAGAAATATCATTATGTAAGACCTAAGTTGACTTATGATAGTAGAGAACTGATACTGAAAGATGGGAGACACCCCGTTGTAGAAAAAGTTTTGGGTCAACAGACCTATGTACCCAATAGCGTTGAAATGGATGAGCAAACAGAGATCATGTTGATAACTGGACCAAATATGTCCGGTAAAAGCACATACATGCGTCAGCTAGCTTTAACGGTTATTATGGCTCAAATGGGTTGCTTTGTTCCTGCTCAATCAGCACAATTGCCGATATTTGATCGGATTTTCACTCGTATTGGAGCGGCTGATGATTTGATTTCTGGTCAGAGTACATTTATGGTTGAAATGATAGAAGCCAATCAAGCTTTACGACACGCGACTCAACACAGTTTAATTTTATTTGACGAGATTGGTAGAGGAACGGCTACATTCGACGGTATGGCTCTAGCAGAAGCAATTATCGAATACATTCATAATCATGTGCATGGCAAAACATTGTTCTCTACTCATTATCATGAATTGACGGTATTAGACCAGGAATTAAAAGGACTGGTAAACACACATGTAGGGGCAGTAGAAGAAGATGGCGAATTAATCTTTTTACACAAAATGTTACCTGGAGCGGCAGATAAAAGTTATGGAATACATGTAGCTAAGTTAGCTGGATTGCCGAAAGACTTATTAACGAGAGCAACGGTAATTTTAGAACGTCTTGAAAAGAAAGAAGAATTATTATTAGAATCAACAGCTCAAAAAACAAAAGATGTAGAAGAGAGAACGGTCAAAAACAATATAGAAGCAGATAAAGAAGAACAATTATCATTATTTGGTATGATAAATGAAAAAGAAACTTCTATCGTAAAAACATTAACTGAACTAAACCTATTAACAATGACTCCTCTAGAAGCTTTAAATGTATTGCATAGTCTTCAACAGCAGCTTGATTAAAAGAGCAACAAAAAATAGACAGAAAGGAACAGACAAAAAAATGGTGAAAATTCAAGAACTCTCCGAAATATTAGCGAATCAAATAGCAGCTGGGGAAGTAATCGAACGACCTGCTTCAGTTGTGAAAGAACTGATAGAGAATGCAATTGATGCTGGAAGCACACAAATCGATATTCTAGTTGAAGAAGCAGGGCTAAAAAAAATTAAAATTATCGATAATGGGGAAGGGATTCCAGCAGAAGAAGTATTAAATGCTTTTAAACGACATGCGACAAGTAAAATTTATTCGCGTGATGATTTATTTAGAATTCGTACATTAGGGTTTAGAGGAGAAGCTTTGCCAAGTATTGCTTCTGTTTCTGAAGTCACATTAGAAACCTCAACTGGAGAAAGAGAAGGTGCTTTCGTCTATTTAAAAGGCGGCAAAGTAATTGAAGAGCGTTCTGCTCAATCCAGACAAGGAAGCACAATAATTGTAGAAAATTTATTTTTTAACACACCCGCACGTTTAAAGTATGTAAAAACCATTCAAACTGAGCTTGCGAATATAACGGATATTGTCAATAGAATGGCCATTAGCCATCCTGATATAGCGTTTAGATTAGTTCATGATGAGAACCAATTAACGAGAACAGCAGGTAACGGTGATCTGAAGCAAACGTTAGCTGGGATTTATGGTGTTACATTGGCTAAAAAAATGCGGAAAATAGAAGGACAAGATTTGGATTTTCAAATCAGTGGATATGTGTCACTACCAGAAATAACAAGAGCAAGCCGCAACTATCTTTCTATCATTATAAATGGCCGTTACATTAAGAATTATTTATTGAATAAAGCTATTATTTCGGGTTATCGTTCGAAACTCATGGTCGGTCGCTTCCCGATTGCTGTTATTGAAATTAAAACAGACCCTTTGTTAATAGACGTTAACGTTCATCCAACTAAACAAGAAATAAGAATTAGTAAAGAAAAAGAACTGATGGCATTAATCGAATTAGCTATTCATCAATGTTTGAGTAATGAACAGTTAATACCTGAAGCATTAGGCAATTTAAATTTCAAAAAAAGAACGAATCAATCATCTGATCCTATTGAACAAACTAAACTAAATTTGTATCACAATGCAATGAATCAAAATACTGAACCAAAAAAAGATTTACCTTATGAAGAAATTTGGGAAACATCAAAGACTACATCATTTTCTGCTCAAAATAGCGAAAATAATCCTGATAAAGAGTCTAAGTTAGTTGGAGAAAAAGAATCATTTGTTTTAAATGAGACTGATGCTTTAAATAATCAAGAAGATAAAATAAGTATGAAAGAGAATCTATCACATCAACATCAAGCTCCTTATCTTCAAACAGCAGAAAAACTAATGAAAGTTGATGAAATAACTCCTTCTGAAAAGGTTCATTTACCATCTTTAGAGTATATTGGTCAAATGCATGGAACTTATTTGTTTGCTCAAAATGAAGAAGGGTTATATATATTAGATCAACATGCAGCACAAGAAAGAATCAAATACGAATATTTCCGTAAAAAAATTGGTGAAGTCAGCACTGATTTGCAAGAACTATTGGTTCCAATCATACTAGATTATCCTAATAGTGATACGATTAAAATAAAAGAAAACCAACAAGCTCTTGAAGAAATAGGCATACACTTAGAACCTTTTGGACAAAACAGTTTCTTGTTAAGAAGTCATCCTGTGTGGTTCGATAAAGGTGCAGAAGAGCAAATAACGAAAGACTTAATTGATTTGTTGTTAGAAAAAGGGAAAGTAAATGTAGCTAAATTTCGTGAAGCTACAGCTATCATGATGAGTTGCAAAGGATCAATAAAAGCCAATCATCACTTAAATGATGCAGAAGCACGTTCATTGTTAAATGATCTAACCAAGACTAAAAATCCCTATAATTGTCCTCATGGCAGGCCTGTACTCATTCGTTTTACGAATAATGATATGGAAAAAATGTTTAAAAGAATTCAAGATTCTCATTAAAAATAGAGAGAATAAAAAACGTTAATGTTAAACAATTTATGGAAACAAAAAATAAAAAAATGTTCTATATTTACTTATTAAAATATAGAACATTTTTTTATTATTCTAAAGAAAAAATGGAATGTAATTTTTTTCCATCAATTTATCTACTCATGTTAGTTAAGCAGCAACATGAGTAGATAAATTGATCCAACGTTAAACTTAGATGAAGAGGTGAACTTAGTATGAAAGATAAGGTAGTTATTGTAACAGGCGCTAATTCAGGTACGGGTAAGTGGACAGCTATAGAACTAGCTAAAATGAATGCAAAAGTGATCATGGTGTGTCGAGATAGATTAAGAGGAGAAGAAGCTTTAGGGGATGTTAAGAAACTGAGTGGAAATGAGACGGTTGAACTAATGATTTGCGACCTTGCTAGCCTAGATAGCGTGAAGAATTTCTGTGATTTATTTAAAAGTAAATATGATAAATTAAATGTATTGGTAAACAATGCTGGGGTAATATTGCCTAGCAGACATGAAACAAAAGATGGCTACGAATTACAATTTGGAGTCAATCATCTAGGACATTTTTTGCTGACAAACTTATTGTTGGACTTAATAATAAAAAGTGCTCCTTCAAGAATAATCCTTGTAGCGTCAGGAGCGCACAAATCCGGCAAAATACATTTTGAAGATATTAATTTAAACAATAACTGGAATATGTTGAAGGCATACTCGCAATCAAAATTAGCTAATGTTCTTTTCACATATGAGTTAGCCCGTAGACTAGAAGGGACAGGAGTTACAGTAAATGCTCTGCATCCAGGTACAGTAAAAAGTAACTTTGCCGTCAATAGAGATACCGGATTTGGTAAAGTCATAATGAAAGCTTTACAACCACTCTTTCAAACTGCTCAAAAGGCAGCTGGTACATCTGTTTATTTATCAAGCTCAGATGAAGTAGAAGGTGTAACTGGAAAGTATTATTACAAGAATAAAGCACTAGAATCATCAAAATTATCAAACGATGAAGAAGTTGCTAAAAAGCTTTGGGACATTAGTGAGGTTATGGTTAATAATCATGATATAAATAGATAGATTGCAAATTAAGATTATGACCTTTAAGTTGTAGCTTAAGG
>JAVWJE010000045.1:0-16158 GCA_036639135.1 Carnobacterium sp.
CCAATTATTTAGTGATAAGAATCTTTTTCTGGTATTATATTCTTATTAAGAATTAATGGAGGTAAATGAATAATGCTGAAATTTGAACATAAATTACGTGGAAATGTAGCTCTGGGTATAAATCCACTTGGGTGTAAACAAGATGTATTGAATCAAATCAACTATGTGAAAAAACAAGGAACTTACAAAGGACCAAAAAAAGTATTAATCATTGGTGCGTCATCAAGCTACGGTTTAGCTACGCGAATTAGCCTAGCTTTCGGTGCAGGTGCAGATACAATAGGTCTTTCTTTTGAAAAGGGTCCTAAGAGTGAAAGAAATTTGGGTACGGCTGGATGGTACAATAATATTGCTTTTAAACAAGAAGCTGAAAAAGAAGGCTTAATTGCCAAAAACTTTGTTCAAGACGCCTTTAGTCACGAAAGCAAGCAAGAGGTCATCGAGTATATAAAGAACGAATTTGGCGGTAAAGTAGATCTAGTTGTTTATAGTCTAGCAAGTGGTGTGAGAAAAGATCCTGACACCGGAGAGATGTATCATTCTTCCATTAAAGCTATTGGAGAGCCAGTAATTGGTCCGACTATTAACATGCAAGAGCAATCATTTTATACTGAAACTCTGGAATTCGCAACGAATCAAGAAATTGCTGATACAATAAAAGTGATGGGTGGAGAAGACTGGCAATTATGGATGGAGGCACTAAAAGAAGCCGATGTCTTAGCTGATGATGTTCTAACAACTAACTATTCTTATTTAGGAACTGAGCTTAACCATCCTTATTATGGTGGTGGTACTCTTGGCTGTGCTAAAGCAGACTGTGATGAAAAGGCAGATAATATTAATGCGTTGCTATCTGACATAAATGGCAAAGCTCAGATTGTGGTAGCCACTGCAGTTACAACTAAAGCAAGTTCAGTCATTCCTTTCTTCCCTGTTTATTGCATTGCTCTTTACAAAGTAATGACTGAAAAAGGTACACACGAAACGCCCATCATGCATCAAGACCGAATTTATCGAGAAATGATTTATGGTGACAAGCCAGAGTATGATGAACAAAACCGACTTAGACCTGATAGTTGGGAGCTTGACAGTGACACTCAAGCCAAAACAAAGGATCTTATTTTAAAATTAAATGCAGAAAATTTCAACTCTGAAATAGCGGCTTACGATATCCTTTTTAAGGAATTCTCTAATTTAAGTGGTTTCCTCATTGAGAACTATGTCGAAAAAGAAGTTACTATAGAGGAATTGAAAGAGTTAACGTATTAATTTTTTTAGCTTTTGAACGTTTCATTATAAAATAAAAAAAGACAAGAGTTATCATGGGTTAGAGACCCATGATAACTCTTGTCTTTTTGAGTATTAATGCGATTCTTTTAACTCGGTCACATTGACACATCTAAAAATTTAATAGCCTTAGCTTACACATTAATAAGTACAAGAGCAATGACAGTCAAAATGATTGCTACTTGGTTTTTCCTAGTAATCTTTTCTTTAAATATTAAAAATCCGCCTATGTTGATTAATACAATGCTTCCTGCACTGTAGATTGGAAACACTACAGAAGTTTTCAAAGTAGCTAATGAAAGGATCAAAAAATAAGAAGAAAATAAGTTTGGTATCCCTACTGCAAAACCAGTTAGAATATCTTTTTTCTTTATTGTCCCTTTTTTTCTAAATGTATAGAGCATGCTCACTAAAAAGGCCATGAAAAACAGTGCAAAAAGAAACACATCTTTATAGTAATTTAATGCATATTTCTGATAAATTTTACTTGAAAACTCAGCCATACCTCCAAAAATAAATAAAAATAGAAGAGTCGGCTTAACATCAAATTTTTCCAACGACTTCTGTGATAAATTAACAATTACTATCGAGACTAAAGATAATAAAATTCCCACCCATTGAATGATAGAAGGAAATTCTTTCCATATAACGATTGAAAAAATCATTGGAATCAATATGCCAAGTTTAGCAATCGTACCTGATATGCCTACACCATTTTCATTTATACTTTTTTGGTAGTATACAAATGAAAGAAAAAAGAAAGAACCAAATATTCCTCCAACGATTAGTCCCCATACAATACTCGAGGAGGGAGATAATATCGGATTATTACTACTGGATAGGTGTGAAAAATCTTTTATAAATGATTCCTCACGAGGGATATCGAATAGTAAGCCTTTAGAAAAAACAAGAAAAAGGCTAATAACAAATGCGATAAAATAGTTCGCACTTGTTATGACATATCTATTTGCCTTTTCTTTTTCTGTATATTTAAAAATAAGAGCGATAGATGCACTACAAATAATCGCTAATGTTAAATAAAACATAATGACTCCTCTTCGAATTGTAAAATTTTGGTAGGTACTGGCTTATTTATACGATAGAAATAAGTTTTTTAAAGAAACTTCTAAAAATTGTCACGAGCTTTACGCAACTCTTTAAAATCTTGCATCTTTTCTGCTTGGATAAAGAGATTAATTTCTTTCTCTTTACCAATCGTTGAAGGCAAAGTTGGTTTTCCTTTTTCACGTAAATCATTCACTTCGGATAAGGCTTCAAAAACTAATTTGTTAGAGGGCTGCATAGTGTGAGCAAAGCGTAAATTAGTCTGCGTATATTCATGAGCGGCATATACTTTTACTTTATCATCTAATTGTTTAAATTTCTGCAAGGCATCGTATTGAGCTTGATAATCTTTTGTAAAAACCCGTCCACAACCGGCTGAAAACAAAGCGTCTCCGCAAAAAAGTGCATCTTTCGTTAAGAAACTAATGTGTCCGTTTGTATGTCCACCTGTTTTTAATACTTGGAAATCATAGCCCAACAGATTAAAAGAATCCCCTTCAACTACGATATGATTAGCTAAGTGCCCTGTTTCTTCTGGCCCATAAATTTTGATATCGGGGTATTTCGTTACAATTTTCTGAACCCCACCAATATGGTCTTCGTGATTATGAGTCAACAAAATTGCGTTTAACTGTAACTGCTTTTTCTCTAAGTAAGCTACAACTTGTTCCGCTTCTCCTGGATCTACTACTATAGCCTCAGTTCCTTCTTCAATAATCCAAATGTAATTATCAGAAAAAGCTTTTATTGGGTGAATCGTCATCATTCATCCTCCTCACTGTAAATAAATAATTCATTTTTAAGTAAACCAATAATTTCCCTTAAATCTTCCACTAAGATGACCATCGTTTGATCGGGTCTAGCAGGAGCAAAAACGAGTTTTTCTTGTTTAAATAATTCCTCATCTACTATCATCGAAACAGACGGTTCATAGCCTAATGGGGTTACTGCACCGGCTTTTTGGCCAGTGATGGCTTCCATCTCATCTTGTTTCACAACCGCTACTTTTTCATCTACAACTTTTTTTAAGCGTTTAAAATCGGTCCGCTTCGTCGTGAAAGTCACGAATGAATAAAATTTTCCGGATTTCCCTCTTAAAAACAAAGCTTTAGTCTCTGTTCCTATAAATCCTTTTTCTTCTTTCATTATTACAGCATCTTCATTCGTGTAAATAGGATTATGATTATACAATTCAAAGTAAATAGACTGTTCTCTTAAAAATTCTTCAAGATTTACTATCCTCATTTTTACTCCTCCTACCTGCCTACTCATCTAATAAAAAAGTTCATTACATTCTTTTTTTGAACTACTCCTCAAGTGGTTGATACTCAGCTTCCAGACCTCTTTGAACCCCTGGTCTTTTTGCAATACGCTGAGACCATTCCAAAAAGTGTGGATAGTCATCCAAATTTAAAAATTCATACGATCCCTCATAAAGCTTATCTAAAGCTAAGAGTCCGTACCAAGACCATATCGCAATATCTGCAATAGTATAGCTATCACCAGCTATATATGGACGCTGTGCTAGGGTTTTATCGAGCAAATCTAGTTGTCGTTTTGTTTCCATTGTGAAGCGATCAATTGGGTATTTCATAGGCTCCGGAGCATAATTAAAAAAGTGACCGAATCCTCCACCAACATAAGGACCTGCACCCGTTTGCCAGAATAACCAATTAAGAGTTTTGGTCCGACCATGAATATCCGTTGGAATCAATTGGTTAAATTTCTCGGCTAAATAAAGAAGAATAGAGCCTGATTCGAAAATTTCTACACGTGGATTTTGACTTTGGTCAACGAGTGCTGGAATTTTAGAGTTAGGGTTAATCTCGACGAAATCCGAACCAAACTGGTCGCCTTTTCCAATATCAATAGCGTACAAGTCATAGTCTGCGCCCTCAACACCTAATTCTTTTAGCTCTTCAAACATAATCGCGACTTTAATGCCATTCGGTGTTCCTAATGAATAGAGTTGGAACAAAGCCTCACCGACTGGTAGTTTTTGTTCAAAACGACTGCCAGCTGTTGGACGATTACCGTCTTTTTTTGAATTATCTTCTTCCCACTGCCACACTTTTGGTAACTCATATGCCGTCATCATAACACTCCTCATAATATTTATTCGTACCTTCATCATACTACTCCTACGCCAATATGCCCAAGGTTTAGCTTACTCGTTTACTTCTGATGTAGGTGAATAAAATGCTTGTATGGTCTATTCATGCTAGAATAAAAATAAGAAACTATTGGAGGATGATATTATTATGAACCAAAAACTCGTTGAAATTTGCTTGCGTGTCAGAGATATTGAGGCTACTTTAGACTTTTATACTAATCTATTCGATTTTGAAGTCGCCAGCCGCAGAGAATTCCCAAAAGATAAGTTTGATTTAGTTTATCTGAACTCTCCTGGTTCTTCTGTACAAATTGAACTCACTCACAATTACGATGCTGAGCCATATAATATGGGAAATGGCTTTAGTCACTTAGGCGTGACAGTCAGTGACCTAGAAAAAATGCATGAAGTTTGTAAAGGTTCTGCTTACGAAACAGGTGAGCTAAGAGGACTTTCAGGCGGTATACCCACCTATTTTTTTGTGACGGATCCTGACGGCTATCGTATTGAAGTAAAGCGGGCAAAATAATCTTCCAACTATTTTAAATGTAAGCATGGTGGTTATTGCCAATATGCTTACATTTTTTAATTTCTTCTTATCACTATTCAAAACCCTTTGTAAATTCATCACTTCCCAAAAACCTCATTTACTTATGGTATGGTTCTTCGTATCCTTCTATCTGCGGTTATTTATATCATTAATTACATTTTATTTTGGCGCTTGTTAAATTCAATGGTAATAAAATCTGGTAAATAGTTGGGAGTACATCCTTTTGCTACTTTTTCATCCTTGTAAAGACCTGTTTCCTCACCTATTTTAATACAACGGGCACGATATTTTTCATTATAAACGCCTATCCAGCCTGCCGTGAAATTCATCGCCCACTGTACTTCTGGTTCTTCCTGCGTAATATTCGTTTCTACTGCAGATAATAAGTCTTTGGTATTATTAGGCGGTGTTTTACCCGTCCATCTCAAACGCCCTTGATAATACCAGTAAGTTCGTCTTTGAAGAGCAAAAGGGCTATTTCTCCATGACTCTATCAACGCAATTTTCTTTTTGTCTTTGGTGAGCTGATTAGCCATTAACCAATCCATCAAGTTATTTCGCTCATCGTAATTATGAGTCTGCATATCCTTAGTCAAATTGTCTATATTATCTTCTGAAAGAAGATTTTTATCCATAATTAAGATTGCTAATAGTCTGGGCAGAAATTCTTCAGTTGACCAAAGTTCCATAGCTAGTTCGTGATCTTTTTTTATTTCCTTCGCAATTTTTCTTAAGTCGCCTAGCTTAGTTTTACTATTTATCTGAAGGAGAATGTTTTTTGCTTTTGAAGTGCGCTTTATTTTTGTACCTTTATTTTCATTCATTTTATTTACCTCCTGTATTAAATAATTAACTCCTATTATGTACTTCACAAATAAAGTAAATAATACATTAGTGAACAATTTGAGATTTGCCCAGTATACGTCCACCGAGACTGCACCTTCATCGTATACACTTGGATTTAACAGCCTCGGCTATTTATGGTATACATGAAATAAAAATACCTATAAATCTATCTTTTCTCCGTTAACACTAAACACAACTATTTCTTTGTCGAATATAATTTTGTCAATGAATGCTCGTACTAACAAATTAAACTTTAGACTTTTATACGAATTTATTCGATTTTGAAGTTGTTAGCCGCAGAAAATTCCCTGAAAATAAGTTTGATTTAGTTTATCTGAATTATCCCGGTTCTTCTGTGCAAATCGAACTTACTTACAATTACGATGCCGACCCATATAATGTAGGAAACGGCTTCAGTCATTTAGGTGTGACTGTCAGTGACTTAGAAAAAATGCATGAAGTTTGTACAACTTCTGCTTACGAAACAGGTAATTTAAGAGGACTTTCAAGCGACACACTCTCATATTTCTTTGTGACGGACCCTGATGACTATCGAATTGAAGTAAAGCGCGCAAAATAACTTTTCGAATATTTCAAACGTAAGTATGTTGGTTATTCCCAATATGCTTACGTTTTTTTAATTCCTTCTTATCATTATTCGCATCTAACTGATCAACAAACATCCTAACTCGTCTCACAAGTACCCAATCCTTTTGTCTGGTAAACTCCCATTTCATTTAAATAATTTCACGATATTTCAATCGCATACATCTCTAGTTTTGGGTCGTTTTCTCGCATTTTTGAGGAATGCCTCAGTTTGTCACATAACTCACTCTATAGTTTTTATTTAAATTAAAGGGTTTGAAGCCCGCGAATAAACATTAGATTCGATAGACTTTTTAATTAATTTTCCAATACTTATATTTAAAATACTATTACATTCTCGACAAATTCATTATCTTGCATATATAAATCATTCCTTATCACTACTTAAAATCCCTTGTAAATTCATTACTTTCTAAAAATCTCACTTACTTAAGGTACGGTTCTCCGTATTATATCTAAACGAGGTTTAGAATTTTCTTCATCAATAGCTGTTCCTTTTCATAATTAATATATAACCGATCATTTACTTTCCGATATATACGTAACTTGTTGTCCTCTGAAATTTCCTCTATTCGAAAATTCCCAATATATCTATAGCTAAATTCCCCAAAATTATCTTTTATTTTAGCAAAAACCACTCTTAAATCACCTACTTCATGATTAGACGTTTTACCATCCTCACGAATATTCTCTTCTGTGATAATACTCCAGTCTTCATTTAAGTAGTTCAACCATTGACTATGCTCTTCTTTTACTTTTGTCGAAATAGTCGGAAACCAAACGGGAGTAAGTTCATCATCAATAGTAACTAGGAAACTTGCCTTTTGATAGCCTTTATAATTTTTAAAAAACAACTGGTTAGCTACATCAGTAATCAAACGAAATCGGTAAAAATCATCAACCGATATGTAGCTTTTTTTCTTTATTTGCTCTTTAATAGATACATCTGTATCCCATTCTGTAATTTTTTTATCATCTATTTCTTCTTTTATCTCTCTTGAAACTGCCTCTATTCTTTCTGTTAATTTTTGTAATGGTAACGTTGCGTCAATACGTTTTAATTCAAACAGGCTCTCTTCACGAATGGAAGATAATTTTTCTTCAATAGTTAGCTCACGTTTTAAATCAGATTCAGTATTTTTTTTATGAAAAGCCTCATCCACTTCTACCCCTACATTTATTTGGGGGAAGTATAAATCGATTAGATAGTATTCATTATTATCACCCTTTACATATTGCTGGGTTACAGGTCTTATATCTAGACAATCAATTTTTTGCCAGATAGCATTAAGTATATAATTCTCATAATCTTTTCGTTTAGTACGAGAAAAAGTCTTAATTAAATATTCAACCTTGTTCATCTAATCCTCCTTAAAAATTTCTCTCTTTTCTTCATAAAAATATTCCTTTAGTAAAATCTGTGCTTTTTGCCTATTGAGGTAACAGAAAGCACTATAGAAGATAACATGGGTGTGCCTATATGACCTATTCATGCTAGAATAAAAACAAGCAAGATTCTGTATGAAATTTCAATATTTTTTTAGTTTGATTGCTTAGAACTTATCAGACCCATTAACTCAAATCCTGTGTTCATTTTAGAATAAATTGAGCAAACCACAAAGAGCTCTTTGCCTGCAAATTGCACAAGTTTGCTTCGTCCGGACGATGCTGGTATATGATGATGACCATGTACAGCTCCAATTATATTATATTCCTTAAATAATTTTTCGATTTTCAGTTCTGAACAATTGTAATTCTTATTATACGCTTTACTTTTTGTTGAAAGCATACTTAGTTCATTAAACAGTGGTGCATGTGAAACGATTACCGTTGGAATATCATAATCGTTAGTTAGTAATTTCTTCAATATTTCAAGAATAAATTCTTGTTGTTCTTTCTTTCTATCAACTAAAGCTACAGGTATTGTGAGCCCAATATATCGGATTCCTTCATAAACTATATGACTATTATGTAATATGTTTATTCGTGGGAATCGTTGTTCAAGTTCAACCTTCACTACCTCGTAAAATCTATGATTGCCCACAGGCAACATGTACCACGACTCATCTGGATTTTCTAAAAGCTGGTTAAACCATTTACTTCTCAGAAATGGTTTCCACTTTTTTGCTTGAAGTTCTTCTCTACTACTTGGCAATACATCTACTAATTCATGATTTCCAATAACGTAAACACCTTTAATATCTCCATTAGCTACTTGAGAATCCGAAATATCTCCTACCAATATATTGAAATTTTTGTTAATGAATGGAAGCTTTCCGTCATTAGAGTGGACATCAGAGATAACATTCAATAAATTTGTATTCTCTGTAGAAAGAACATTTTCAAAGTATTTTTCTGTGTCTTTAGGATGAACACTATGCGGAATATATTTTTTTCTAAGATCAGAAATTTCTTTACCTGATTTTGATCGTAAAATAGGTTTCACTTTTACAGGCTGAGACTGTTTCGCAATGGTGATTGAATTTTCTAAACTTATCTTTAATTCTTGAGGTATGAAACTCAATGCTGGTTTAATATCTGATCTATAGGTCAAAAACTCATCTTTATTCCTACTATTAGAAAAAGCTCTCTCTAACGGATTTGTTTCTAACAATTTAACTCTTTTTCCATCAGTTGTTATGGGTAATGAATTAGTGAGTTGAACGACAAAGTTAAGGTATTCAAAAATATACTCCGATATTCCTGTGTTTACATTCTCACTAAATAAGAATTTACCTGCAATATTTGCAGAGATTGGTCCAGTTTCGTCATGCTGCAGAAGTCGCCCAAGAATTTGAATCTCAAATAATGGATTTTGAAATATTGTATTATATGCTTTTTTAACTTCACTATTGTTTTTACCCATTCGTTTATTAGTAACTTGAAAAATGCTCAATTTAATGTATTTTTCTAAATTACCTTTATGCATTTTAATATACTTACGTGCCTCTTCTGGATGGAGTAAGTACTGAATAGCTGCACGTTGAATGTAGTTTCTAGCTGTATCATAAGGAATAGCTGAATAGACAATGTCTCCTCTGGATGATACAGCTAAATCTTTTGTCTTCATATTATATCTTAATTCAAAGTAATCGTTTCTAAACACAGTCTTGTTGACGGGTCGTCGGATATTTTCTGGATAAAGTTCAAAATACGCAATAAGTTCTGATGGTAGTTCATCGCCAGTTTTTATTGATATATAAGGGATATGCTTTTCAGCGATAATTAAAGAATCTTTTGTTTTATTAAATTTCATTAATTCACCTCATCCTTTAGGTCATTCACCCCAGATTTAACTATGTTTTTGAATAAACCTCACTTACTTATGGTACGGTTCGTTTTTCATGATACGAAAACTTCGGTAAATTTGTTCAATTAACACTAATCTCATTAATTGATGCGGAAGAGTCATCTTTCCGAAAGAAATTTTTGTGTTGCTTCTTTTCATGACAGCTTCACTTAGACCTAAAGATCCTCCTATAACAAATACAATATTACTTTTTCCTTGAATACCTAATTGTTCAATTTCTTTTGAAAATTTCTCTGATGTTCGTTGATCTCCTTCAATTGCTAAAGCAAAAACATACGCTTGGTCAGAAATTTTAGCTAGAATTCGTTCTCCTTCTTTCTCTTTTACTTGAACCATCTCAGCTTCACTCAATTTTTCTGGAGCTTTTTCATCTGGCACTTCTATTAATTCCATTTTACAATAAGCACCTAATCTTTTAGTGTATTCAGCTATACCCATTTTTAAATACTTCTCTTTTAATTTACCAACCGTTATAATTTTGATATTCAAAGTTATCCACCTTTATTATTTAGTTATCCACAATAGTTATACACATGTTCACAACTAGACCACTTCATATGGTATGCGAATGTTCGTTCTCTACCACATATATAGGTGGATGCTCGCAATAAGCACACGTATAGCTTTGTTTATCCACAGGTGAAAAATCCTTTAAAACAGGCATTTCAAAACCTCCATAAATAGCGTCATCTAGAGCTTCTTCTATATGTTCTTTACATGCTTTTATCTCATCCATCCACAGCACCCCTTTTATTTTGTGGATAACTTTCAAACCCACAACTTCTTTCTTTTCTTATTTTACAGTACTTATGCACAATGTTCAAAACTTTTAATTCATTGTTATCCACAAAATAAAAAATATTACACAAAAAATCGTTTTTTAAAACAAATAAAGCTTATTGCCAATTTTGGCAATAAGCTTTATTTGAGAGTCATTTTAAGATAGTGTTTCAGAAGCTGTCATCGTTACAGTCGTTTTTTCAAGCTTACCATTTCGATAATAATCTATTTATACTTCCGTTGTTAATTCTGATTTATATATTACTTTAAGTAAAGAGATTTTATTTTTAAATTTTTCACCATTAAATTTCACAATAACGTCGTATTTTTGAAGTCCAGCTTTTTCAGCAGCTGAACCTGGTTGGACTTGACCTACTACAACTCCAGCCACTATATCTTTTGGCAATTTCAAGACACTCTCTTGTTGTTGTTCTGAAATTTGAGAAATATCCAATAGACTTATGCCTAAAACTGGACGGACTACTGTTCCTTCTTTCTCTAACTGATTAATAATGTCTACAACATCGTTACTTGGAATAGCAAAACCCATCCCTTCAACAGTATCTGTTGAAATTTTCATTGAGTTGATTCCAATAACTTGTCCCGCAATATTAATTAAAGCCCCCCCTGAGTTACCAGGATTGATTGCAGCATCTGTTTGTATGGCTGTCATTTCCCAGTCCACCACATTATCTCCGTTTATATCTGTGTCTACTGTTCTATTTTTAGCAGATATGATCCCTTGCGTAACAGAAGAAGCAAAATTTGTTCCTAAAGGAGAGCCTATTGCTATTGCTGGTTCGCCTACTAATAGGCTATCAGAATCTCCGAAAGTTGCTGCTTTCGTTACTTTATCAGCAGGTATAGACAACACTGCTAAGTCTGTCCAGACATCCGTTCCAATTACTTTAGCTTTAACTTTTGTCCCTTCTTTTAATAAAATTTCTATCGCATCAGAGTTTTCAATAACATGATTGTTCGTTACGATATAAGCCGTATCGCCATCTATTTTGTAGATAACGCCACTACCTTCGCCGACTGTTTGCAAATTGGATTCTTTTGACGAATCAATTGTTTCTGACCCAAAAACTCCACCAAATCCTTCTAAATTCTGTTCTTTCATATTTATTACTGAAACAACTGAATTTTCAACTTTCTTTACTGCATCCGTCACTTCTGAAGTAACGTTAACAGTGACATCCGTCGTTGTTACTTTTCCATTGCTATCGACTACCCCAGATTCTTGTGTGGGTGTTTTTCCTATATCCAAGTCCTCTGTTGCATATAAATAACCCCCACCTAGTAAAGCAACAATCAATCCACCAATTAACCCACCTGAAATAGCAGATTTAAAACCGTTATTTTTTTTAGGTGTTATATCCTTTATATGATCATTCGTTTTTTTCATTTTTACTCACCTCTTATACTTATTTATACGTATATTTTATCGTATTTTTTTGAATTTTTTATGAATAATCATTGACTTAAATAAGAAATTTAAACTGTTATAATCTAAACTTACTCTTAATACTACTACTTTTATTCTACCTTTATTCTTTTCATATAACCACTAAAGTAACTTTTTACAAAAAAAAATTCAAATCCAGAACTACTATTATCTGGGTTTGAAAGCTTTTTTTTATTAAACAATAAATAAAGTCGTTGGTTCACTAGGATCAGTATCGTATACAGAAAAAGCTCCTCCAACATCTAATTCTTTTTCTTTTAAAATATTTTCAGCCGTCATATGAGCTAATTCTTTAATATTATTATCTTTACTCAAATGCCCCAAGTAAATGCGTTTTGTTTTATTCCCAATCATTTCAGCTAATGCTAATGCACCATCTTCATTTGATAAGTGTCCTTTATCTCCTAAAATACGCTGTTTTAAATGCCAAGGATAAGCTCCCATACGCAACATTTGTAAATCGTGATTACTCTCGAATAAGTAAGCATCTGCATCGGATAATATTCCACGCATCCGATCGCTAACATACCCTGTATCTGTTAACATAACAAACCGCTTATTATTTTTATAGAAAGTATAAAATTGTGGTGCTACCGCATCATGAGAAACACCAAAGCTTTCAACGTCTATATCTCCAATAGTAAGAGTTTTACCCATTTCAAAAATAAATTTTTGTTCGTTTTTTATTTCCCCAATAATCGGAGACATTGCTTCCCAAGTTTTTTCATTTGCATAAACGTCTAAATGATATTTTCTAGCAAGAACTCCTACTCCATGAATATGATCTCGGTGTTCATGAGTTACCAAGATAGCATCTAAATCTGCAGCATTTCGGTTTATTTTTTTCAATAATTCTATAATTTTTTTACCACTTAAACCACTATCTACTAATATTTTTTTTCTTTCAGATTCAATATATGTTACATTTCCAGAGCTTCCACTTGCCAGAATACTGACCTTTAATCCTTGATTTTGGTTATTCAACATCTTAATAAATCCTCCTCGTTCATCTCACTCATTTTATATCAAACTAGCCAAAATATCTATAGGTCTGTTCTTTAACGACCGTTCTTTAAAACTAAGAGTATTTTCAATCAATGGAAGGCTTTTTAAGTGCCTTTTGGTTTAACCGAAAATGGATAAATGAATGAAATAAACTTAACGATTGGGCGGTTTTCAACTCAAAATAGATCAGTTAGTGTCTCATAACCATAACTTGTCCATAATCAACTCCTTAGATCATAAAATAGGTTACAAATTGCTTATTGTATAAAAAAAGCCAGTAAAGTTAGAATAGATTCTAACTTCACTGACTTTTACGTCTTATTGTTTTGGTGTTGATTCTTTAGTTGAGTTTAAACTAGCTTCATCCTTTTTAATAGCAGGATTCAATTTACTTTTTGTGACAGATTGAGGCTGCTCAAGTGTAGGAACTTTTAAAATCGTTCCATTGATAGCGTCTACGCGTTTAACCTGTACATCTGTACTAGATTCCATTTCTACAAACCAAGCTGGCGCGTACATGCTTAATTCATCCAAATTCAATGTTCTATAATAACTCAAAACTGGCTTTTTAATAATTGTATCAGCAGGTATTTCATTATTTTGATACAAAATGTCCACAGCATTTTTATCGGTTATTAATTCTCGGCTTTCACCTTGAACAGTTACTGGTCCAGCGTAGGTTTGTTCATAAGAAATAATTTCTTTAGAATTGTCTAAGTGAAATATAATTTCTGATGTCCCATCTGCAATAGGAATATTATTAGCAATTTGCGCAAACACAACTTGTTGGCTATTTTTTATATAACGGAAAAATTGATACTCTCTACCAAATAAAACTTGATTGCTTTTAACAAAGAGAGTTAATTTATCAATATCTTTAGCTATAAATTCTTTCTCTTGGGTTAACAAAATGGGAGAAGATAAGATACTTGTTAGAACAGAATCATTGTCTTCAATCTTGACTGTTTGACTTTTCAACTGATCATGATTTTTTTCTAGCAAGTTATTGGCTTCAGCTTGAACATAAGGGACTTTATTTTTTTCATTTTGGAAAGTCGGTAAATCAATATTTAATTTAGCCATTTCTTCTGTAAAATTTACCTCTGAGTTAGGAGAATTTGATGAAAAGTCATTGTAACTTTTATCAAAATAAGTGGTTAAAAGAAAGACATTGAGAGCCAGAAAGGTTAAGACAAAAATGATTTCAATCCGTTTAAAGTCCATTGTCTAATCCCCTCCGTTCTCATCAAGATCTTGAACATTTATCCAATCTCCCTCAGAATAAATATACCAGTTTGGATCTAAGTTAATAACACGATCAGATTCTGAGTTGTTTGTCCATGTATAACCAATTTTGATATCATCAATTTTTTCAAGTCCATAATTCTTTGCAGCTAACTCATTCAAAAGATCCTCACCACTTGATAAAGTTTTTTGATTTTCTTCATCAAATATCGGTGTTTGAGCAACAACCATAGGAACTTGTAACTTTGACATACCCTCTTCTACTACAGTAAGGTACGTAGCCCCATAACCTATTGAACTAAAAACAGGAAAGCCTTCAATATAACGTCGGTAAGTTACTTCATTTTTTTGTTTATTGTAATCAAAAAAATGTATTTCATCCGACCAATTCTCATAGAGCATTAATTCTTTAAATGAAAACATTAAAGTCTTTGTCAATGGCATAGCATCTGAAGAAGAACGGTTACGATAATAATTTAAAATATTTGTTTCTTCATTTATTCGCATTTCGCTAATGTAGTCGAGATACTGAACTGATTGCTCGCTTCGTTTTTCTCGAACTTCTGAAGTGTCATCAAATAAACGTTCAATAAATAAACTATTTGGTTGTTTCTCCACCATATACGTCAGACGAGGCAACTTTATTTCATTAATCGGTAGGTAAACATACTTATCGCCGATTTCTTTTATCTCCACAAAACGATAGGGAGCTCCTCCGCTATGAATGGTTGATAATAATTGTTCTTGGTCTATTTCTTCTATTTCACTCGTATAGAGTAATTTTTCAGCAGTGTTATAAAAGCAAATTTCATTCAAATTTGTTTCAGATAAATACATTCGATCAAACGTCTTTTCTTGGTATTCTTCCGGTAAGTTAGCAAATAAGTTACTTAACACACCAAAAGGAATCCCCTTGAAATAAAGCCATTCGATTTTATCATCCGCTTGATTTAATTCCGTTTGGTAATCCTCACTAGTAAAGTTAACAGGTTCTTCTAATTTACCTAGTTTAACTTCACCAAATACTTTGTTTGAAGCAGTTATCACTTCTTTTTTCATCGTCATTCTAGCTTGTCCTGACTTATGCAAAACAATTTGGGAAGGTCCAAAAACACGAGAAAGTTGACGTTTTATCATGACAGATGATGATTTTTTCTGCTCATTTCCAGATTGATTATCGTACTGGTTTGGTCCGGTCCAAATAGCCCACATCAAAACGAGACTGAGAAGGATTAGAACAATTAACAATGGTCGAATTAATTTAGTCCACTTCATTCCCAATCATCCTCCTCATACGGGATATAAGGCAGTAAAATATAAAACGTTGTGCCTTCTCCATCGATACTATCGACCCAAATCTTACCATGATGTCTTTCAACTACTTCTTTTGAAATAGCTAGCCCTAGGCCTGTTCCGCCCATTGAACGTGCTCGAGCTTTATCCACTCGATAAAAGCGATTAAAGATGTGAGGCAAATCTTTTTTAGGAATGCCTAGTCCTTTATCTGTAATACTAATGATTACATTATCGTGTGTTTCTTTTAAGCTACACCTAATCACACTACCTTCAGGTGAGTATTTAAGCGCATTGTTCATAATATTATCAAAAACCTGGATCATTTTATCTGTGTCTACTTCAATCCAAATTTGACGATTGGTTATTTCTCGTTCGATTGTATATGTTCTATCTAAGTGACCTGCTGCTTGAATCATCATATCAAATCTATCTAGTACATGATTAAATAATCGATTGATATTAACATATTCCAGATCTAATGTACTATTACCAGAATCCATTCTAGATAGATTGAGTAAATCAGAAATCATCCGAATCATTCGATCCGTTTCTTCTTGAGTAACTTGTAAGAATTTTGGAGCAATTTC
>JAVWJE010000046.1:0-15934 GCA_036639135.1 Carnobacterium sp.
AAAAAATAGTGTTGGTGATTTTTATTCACCAACACTAAATATTATAGAACCAAAAAAAGCAGCTCAGTATATTATGAGCTGCTTTTTTTTGCTTAAATTTAAAACACTCCTGACGTCTTTACTCAAAAATAATCTAGAATTCATTCTTTAGACTGATTTGCTTTATGTCAAAAACAAGTATACTAAAATAACCATAAGAGCAATAAGATAAAGAAAATATAGCTCTTATCATTTGATGCTTGAAAAAAGAAGAACCTAAAAGCAAAATCTGCAAATACACTCTAAAAAGCATTTACTCTGTCTCTATGGTTTGGCAAGAAAGCCAACTAATTTTATAATATTTATAAAGATGAGGAGAATAAGTTATGAGAACAATTCAAAAACGAAAGAAGACACCGATAAAACAAGCGAAATCCCTTTTATTGTCTTTGTTTAGTACAAAAACGAGCAGAAAAAAGAAACTAATGGCAGCAGCAATTGTGGTGTATATCATTAGCCCATTTGACGTTATTCCCGATTTTGTTCCGTTAGCCGGATATGCGGATGATGTAGTTCTTCCGATTTTACTAATTCTTGCGGATAAGTTACTCTCTGACAACAGAGAAAGACAAACCAGTTCTACTATAAAAGAAGCTGAAAAAGTTTAGAAAGTGACCTGTATAGATTTTTTATAGAGAATTGCCCATGTGGTAGTTCTTTTTTTAAAGAAAAATTGGTCAGTCTAATAGAACATTCAAGTAAGTTAAAAATGAAAAGAAAGTTGTTTTTCTAAACATCCTAACTGATGAAGAGTTGTCTAGTCTAGGTTGATAAGGCATCTAGTGCAAAAAAGAACCCATCAGCAATGGAGAAGATTTGTCCATTCAAAATAACGTTTAGTCATCAAATGAAAATATACCCTACTTCTTCAACTGCTGAAATTACAGAAACCTGTTTACAATTGTTTAGACGTTATTATGACGGTCGGCCAACAAGACAAAAAACCATTAACTGCGGAAAAGTCCATTACAAAAAAGAACTGCAATTAAATCTTTTTGAAGCACCAGAAATGATGCTCCATCGAGAAGACTTAGAAACCGTAATAGACAAAATTCGTGAAAGATACGGGTTTACTTCGCTCCTTCATGCCGGCAGTTTGCTAAAAGACGGAACAGCTATTCAAAGAAGTCACTTAGTTGGCGGTCATAAAGGATAACCTGATGAAATAAAAAGTACTTTCTTAAGATTCAGCCGAATCCAAGAAAGTACTTTTTAATTAGGCGTTTTTTTGAGTTTTATGCTTCTTTTTCTTGAATCGCACCTTTTAATGCAACTAGATCAGAAGGCGGGTCACTAAGGATTTTACGAACAGCATCTAAATCCGCCTCAACATTCCAAAGCAAGACACCAGCAGGTTTAGCGTCTTTAAGGTAATAAACCACTTTTCCGTTGCCGACTGGATCAATTAGTGTATCTAATTGAGGATCCAAAGTGCCGATAGCCTTCCAAGAGATATCGAATACGACAGAATAGAAGTAAGGAGTGTGTGTATATGGTTCATTAGCTCCGGCCATCACTTTACCGACAGCTTTTCCCGAATGCCGTGCATGATCAACGTGCCCGATTTGGGTTCTGCCTAAAATAGCATCTGGATAGGCAGCAATGTCGCCGGCAGCATAGATATCAGCATCTTCTGTTCTTAGATACTCATCAACTACAACACCGTCTTCTACTTTCAAGCCGCTTTCCTTTGCTAATGAAACGCGTGGAGAGGCTCCTAGTCCACTTACGATTGCATCGCCTTCTAATTCTGTACCGTCATCAAGTGTCAAAACCAATTTGTCGTCTTCTTTTCGATAAGATGAAGCACGTTTTCCATTGACAAGAGTCACACCGGCTTTTTGAAAAGCCGCTTCATATTCTTTGGCGATTTCTTCAGGAAATTGCTTGCTTCCAAGGATTTTATCAGGATAAATCAGCGTGACTTTTGTTTGATTTTGTACCAAGCCAGCAGCCAGCTCAGCTCCGATATATCCGCCGCCAATGACTAAGATATGGCGGTTATTACCAGAAAACTTGCGAAGTTTTCGATAATCTGTCCAGTTTCTAAAGAAAATCGTACGTTCGTCTTCAGGGCCGTCTATTTTAGCCGGTTCGCTGCCTGTTGCTAAGAGCAATTTAGTATAGCCGATAATAGTGCTGTCTTCTAATTGTACAGTATGCATGTCTCGGTTAATTGCTGTCACGACCGTTTCTAATTCAATTTCAGCACCCGTTTCTTCTGTAGTAAGAGAAACTTGATCTTCTGTAAAATCGTCATCTGTCCATAATTTTTTCGTCAGAGCAGGGCGGGTGTAAGGAGCATCAACATCAGCAGAAAGAATCTTTATCGTTCCCATTTTATCTTGTTCCCGTATTCCTTTGGCAGAATAATCAGCTGCCATACCGCCTCCGATTATCACATAGTCATAAGGTTGGTTTGCTTGTTGTATGTGTTGAATGTCATCTCTTTCTTGATTTTTCATTCATTATTTCTCCTTTCGTTTGTTAAATAGTTGCCACTGATCCAGAGTCTACGCGGTAATTAGAGCCGTTGACAAAAGAAGCTTTATCAGAGCAAAGAAAAGCAATCACAGCCGCTACTTCTTCTGGTTGACCGCGCCGTTTAAGTTCCATATAAGGTCTTTTCTTATCAAGAAACGATTGAATCGCTTCATCTTTTGATACATCTAGTTTCTTAGAGCGTTTATCCATCATGGCATCAGTCATCGGTGTCTCAATGAAAGCCGGTGACACGGTATTGACTAGTAATTCTTCACGAGCATAAGTGCGCGACAGTCCTTTTGCGAAAGCCAAGATACCTGCTTTTGCACAGCAGTAAGGCAATTCATCATCGTAAGGCTGCACAGCATTTTCAGAAGCCATTAAGACCAGTCTACCCCAACCGCCTTCTCTTAAATCAGGCAAGAATTCTTTTACCACACGAACCGGTCCGAGCAAATCTACTTCAAGTGTCGATTCCCAGCCATTCATATCGATTTCATAAAAAAGTCCTTGCGCACCGGTGATGCCCGCTGATTGAACCAGAATATCGATTTTTCCGACTTCTTCCGCAATTTTACCGTGCATTGTTTTTAGTTCTTCGCTGCTGGTGATATCTGCTGTATAGTGAAAAACGTTCTTGTAACTGCTTAGTTTAGCGGCTGCTTGTTCTAATTTATCTTGCTTTTTACCAGTCAGAATAACCGTAGCGCCTTCTTCTAAAAGAACACGAGCGGTTTCCCAGCCAATCCCCGAACTTGACCCAGTCACTAGGGCTACTTTTCTCTTAATCCCTAAATCCATGTTGCTTTCCTCCTCAATGATTTGTCTGCTCATTTTGAATAACTAAGTGTATTCGCTGTCATTCATCTGTTAACTAAAATGGTACTAATCTATCTGCTCAAATACAATTATTATGCATTATCTGCTTTTATAGTTTTTTAGCAAAAATCAACTTCTCTTTATCTGCCTTCATTGCCGCATTTAGAACGACAGGTTTTAATTTGAGATGGTCTTATTGAACGCTAAACGTGTGGTTGGTTAAGCTATTCCTTTCTATTAATAACCTAAATAAAGTATACTGATAACAAGACATACAAAAGAATAGCTCTCTATAACCAAAAGATTTTCTAATGAAAAGAGACGAAGTAAGTGTTCACAGACAGGCGTTTGACAAAAGCCTATAAAAAAGCCAAAGTAGAATATTTTGATGAGGATTCTAAATAGGTATTCTCTAGTGATGTCTACCAAGGAAATGGAAGCGTGTCAGTTGAATTCGTACGAAACCGAATTATTTATCTCTATGCTTTGAAGGTTTATTATAAAGATGGCTTTACTTATTATTGAAGCAAATGATGACGATGAATTATTAGAATATGCGGACTTTAAATACACTAAAAATGCTCATCGAGAAGTATTTGATTTGATCAAATTGGTACAATGGTCCATTAAAGTAAACCCCAGCGGTGTATTGATTATTAAAAAAGAAACTATGCGAGGATCCGAACCGATTGAAGCTTTCTATTTACGGTAAAAGATGAATAATCTATCCTGTAAAACGTGTTTTATATTTTTTGTAAAATAATGACAAAAAAGGGAGATGTGGGAAATGTTGTTTATTATTGATATGCAAAATGATTATGTAGATGATAGAAAAGGGAAGTATCCAGTCCCAAATGCAACCGCAATTATTCCAAATATCATTCAAGAAATAAAAAAACAGGAAGAACAAGGAGAACCGATTTATTACACATTAGACCAACATGATACAGAAGCGGATGATCGTTCTGAAAAAGAAAAACGATGGGGAATGGAGTTATATCCTACCCTAAAAGAAGCTTTGCAAAAACATACAGCTATCAAAAAATACTTTCATTCTATTTCGCCAGAAGATGCAGCTCAATTAAGAAAAAGGTATGAAGATGCCCCAGACAGAATTATCGATTTCGTTGGTGTAGAAACGAACGTTTGTATCTTGTCAAATGCCGTGATGCTGCACAATTCGTTTCCATTGGCATCTATTCGAATTCTGGAAGACTTATGTGTCGGTACAACTGCTGAACTGCATAAAGAAGCTTTAGCTGTAATGAAGAGTTTAAAGATGGAAATAAAAGCTTTAGATAAACCGCAAAGATAATAATTCGTGAACAGGGACTGTTAAAGGAGGGGGCCGGAGATGATGAAATACTATATTAAACAAAAAGTCTTTTCTTAGAATGACCGATTTACTATAAAAGACAGTCAGGGAGAAGATGTTTATTCAATAGAAAGCCAGCTTTTTTCTTGGGGAAAAGACTGCATGTGCGAGATATGAGTAGGAATGAAGTCTGATATATTGAGCAACGTTTATGGCAATTTTCATCTACTTATTCGTTGTATATTAAAGATAAAGAAATGGCTACAGTAAGGAAAGAATTTAAATTTTTTAAACCACGTTACACAATCGATGGCCCTTCTTGGCAAGTGGAAGGCTTTTTTTTTGAACATGATTATCAACTGGTGGAAAATGGAGAAGTGGTTGTAGATAATTCAAAGGAATAGTTAACGTGGGGCGATGTTTATGCTCTAGATATTGCTAATGAAACCAATACAGTATTAGCTTTAGGTGTCATCATCGTCATTGATTGCGTCATCGCAAGCCAACGAGTAGTTGCTAGCAGCTGATTATAAAAACAACAGCTTGAAAAGATATGCAAAATATCTTTTCAAGCTGTCTTTTTTTAAAAGGAGTTTTAAGAAATAGCAGCCAGGGTTTTAAAATGTGCGCCATGTAAATAAAGGTAAGGCAAAGCAGTAAACAAAATACTAAATTCAAGAATGAGGCACATCTTCCGGTTTCTCTTGTTGTTAAACGATCTTGCTTGATAAAGCGTTGACAATGAAAGCTGGCCTATGTGGTGCTTGGTTAAATGTACGTATTAATTTAAGTGGAGTAAAAGATGAAACATTCAAAAAGGACTACACAGATAAAGGAAAGGCTATTTTAGAAGAAGGCATGAAGATAGCTGACAATATTTATGATAAAATAGAGACATCACTGTAATAAAACAAATGGAAGACTATTTTATAGGGGGCTGTACAAATGACTTTTCTAACAGACATTGAGATTGCAAAAAAGAATACGATGAAACCAATTATTGAAGTGGCAAAAGAATTGGGAATCGATCCAGATTCACTAGATATGTATGGGAAATATAAAGCAAAATTAGATATTAATGAACTGGAAAGATTAAAAAATGAACCAAATGGCAAATTAATATTAGTGACCGCAATTACTCCAACGACAGCTGGAGAAGGAAAAACAACAATGTCTGTTGGATTGGCAGATGCTTTGCATAAACAGGGAGAAAAAGTGGTTGTTGCCTTACGTGAGCCTTCACTTGGACCTGTGTTTGGTATGAAAGGCGGAGCTGCTGGTGGTGGCTATGCTCAAGTCGTTCCGATGGAAGACATTAATTTACATTTTACTGGTGATTTCCATGCCATTGGAGCAGCTAACAACTTACTTGCTGCTTTAATAGACAATCATATTTTTCACGGAAATACATTAGATATTGATAGCAGAAGAATCACTTGGAAACGGGTCGTTGACATGAATGATCGTCAATTACGCCATATTGTCGATGGTTTAAACGGAAGAACAAATGGTGTTCCAAGAGAAGATGGTTATGATATTACTGTAGCTTCAGAAATTATGGCGATTCTTTGTTTAGCCGATGGCTTAGAAGATTTGAAAAATAGAATCAAACGTGTGGTTATTGGTTACTCAAGAACAGGCAAACAAGTTACAGCTGGTGAATTGAAAGCTGAAGGAGCAATGACGGCTTTATTAAAAGACGCTATTCGTCCTAATATTGTCCAAACATTAGAGCACACTCCAGCAATCATTCATGGCGGACCATTTGCAAACATTGCACATGGTTGTAACAGTGTTATAGCAACAAAGACAGCTTTGAAATATGCTGATTATGTTGTTACAGAAGCAGGATTTGGTGCTGATTTGGGTGCCGAAAAATTTATTGACATCAAGTGTAGGAATGCTAACTTAAAACCAGATGCAGTTGTTTTAGTAGCAACAATTCGCGCATTAAAATTACATGGTGGTGTAAATAAACAACAACTATCTGAAGAGAATATAGAAGCTGTTAAAAAAGGATTGCCAAATATGTTGAAACACATCAGTAATATACGAGATGTTTTTGGATTGCCATTAGTAGTTTCAATTAATAAATTTCCAACAGATACACAAAATGAAATAGATGTCGTGTTGAAAGCTTGTCAAGAACTTGGTGTGCCAGCAACGTTGTCTGATATATGGGCAAAAGGTGGAGAAGGTGGCTTAGACATGGCCGATGCTGTTAAAAAATTAGCAAATCAAGAAAATAATCTCAAATTTGTTTATGAAACAGAAGACTCTATTGAAGAAAAACTACACAAACTTGTCACCAAGATTTATGGTGGCGATGGCGTAGAGTATTCAGCTGAAGCTAAAAGAGAGTTAAAAATATTAACTGAAAATGGGTATGGTCATTTGCCTTTATGTGTGGCTAAAACACAGTACTCTTTCTCAGATAACAAAGACCTATTAGGCAATCCAGAAGGGTTTACTATTACCATCAAGAACCTAAAAGTATCTGCAGGTGCCGGATTTATCGTAGCACTAACAGGTGCCATTATGACAATGCCTGGTTTACCAAAAATTCCTGCAGCTGAAAATATCGATGTAGATGAATCTGGAGAGATTACAGGACTATTTTAAACAGACAAAATCAGATTGCAGAGGAAACCTTCCTTTGCAATCTGATTTTTTTATATCACTTTTGTTTAAAAAAGTTTAAAAAGTTAAGACCAAGGATAAGGACTTAAGGATGCTTTCTTTATATCTTCAATCGTTTGCGTACCCGCTAATTGCATAGTCTTAGCAAGTTCACCTTTAAAGAAATCAAAGACTTGGCTTACTCCTTGTGATCCACCTAATGCTAAAGAGTAAATAACTGGTCGACCGATAGCGACCAAGTCAGCCCCTTCAGCAATAGCTTTGAAAACATGTGCCCCTCGTCTAACTCCACTATCGAATACAACCGGAACTCGTTTGTTAACTGCATCTGCTACTTCTTTTAATGAATCAAAAGCAGGGCGCCCACCATCAACTTGTCGACCTCCATGATTACTCACCCAAATGCCACCCGCACCAGATTCAATGGACATATGTGCATCAGCTGCACACTGAACACCTTTAACAAAAACGGGAAGACCGGAATAGTTAGCGATAAATTCAACATCACGTGGACTTAGCGTTTGTTTAGAAGAACCATATACATCGTCCATATTTTGACCGGTACCAGACTGGTAAGCAGCGACAATAGGCATACCAAGAGGGAAAACAAAACCTGTACGCTTATCCATCTCGCGATTTCCTCCTACAGTAGCATCAGCTGTTAAAACAATCGATTTCACGCCATTAGCTTTTGCTTCGTCTAAAATAGCGCGGTTAATTCCATTGTCCTTACTCATATAGAATTGAAAACACTGAGGAGCCCCTTTACCTGCAGTAGAAATCTCCTTAAACGGCTTATTCGCATAAGAGCTGATGGTAAAGATTGTTTTGCTAGCGGAGATACCTTTAGCTGTAGCAACTTCTGCATCAACATGAGCTAGTCCATGAGCAGCAACCGGAGCCATAATAATGGGCATAGAGATTTTTTCATCAAAAATGGTCGTTTCCATGTTAGGATTCTCAATATCTGCTAATACTCTAGGGACAATAAGCTTATGATTAAAAGCAGTATTATTTTGTTCCAAAGTTCATAAGTCTCCAGCACCACTCGAAATATATCCAAAACCACCTTCAGGAATAACATTACGAGCCATTTTTTCTAAGTCGTGAGTGTTTATGAAATTAATTTTTCCTTCATTATTTGGAGCGACATCGTTTAGCTTGTTCAATTTATCCAACATAATTTCCTCCCTTAGATAAACGTTTATATATAGGCCTACTTTATGTCTTTAATTAAAAAGATTTTTAAAGAGGGTGCAATTTTTTGTATCCATTAACAATACATCAGCACATCCTATAAATCCTACTTTAGGTCGCTTTTTTATTAATTGAGTAAAAAAAAGAATCAAAAGCACTTAATTTAATTAGATAATGAACTGGATAAAAACAATAGCTCATTTACCTTTACAATCGGTAGTAAAACGCTTAACATTGTTAGTGTAAGTATGAAAAATGGAGGGTCACAATGAAAAATATAGGAATTTCTATCTATCCAGAAAAAAGTACTTTTGAAAAAGATAAAGAATACTTAGATTTAGCAAATAAATATAGTTTTACACGTGTTTTTATGAGTTTATTGGAAATTGAAGGAGATACTAAAGAAGTTGTTGGAAAGTTCAAGAAAGTAATTGAATACGCTTCTTTAGTGGGTATTGAAACGGTTTTGGACATTAATCCAGGTTTGTTTGGTCAACTTGGCGTTAGCTACACAGATTTAAGCTTCTTTAAGGAACTTGGAGCTGGTGTTATTCGCTTAGATCTAGGGTTTACTGGAGCAGAAGAAGCTATAATGACAGAGAACCCAGAGAAATTAAAAATTGAAGTAAATATGAGTGGTGGAACAAACTATATTGATAACTTGATGAGCAATCGTCCAAATCGAGATTATTTGACAGCTTCTCACAATTTCTACCCACAGCTTTATTCTGGATTATCTCAAGAGCACTTCGAAAGAATGACGGCGAAATTTAATAAATACCGCCTTCAAACAGCAGCTTTTGTTACCGTTGAAAATGGCGAACTTGGTCCATGGCCTGTACAACAAGGATTGTGTACGTTGGAAGATCACCGTTACCTATCTATGCATACACAAGCAACTCACTATAAATTGATGGACTCTATTGATGATTTATTAATTGGGAATGCTTATGCAACAGAAGAAGAATTAAAAGCATTGTCAGAAGCTTACTTGGGGTCATATCCACAATTTAAAATGGAATTTGTTGAAGGGGTAACAGATTTAGAAAAGAAAGTTATCCTAGATGCGGTTCATTCTTATCGTGGAGATATATCTGCTTACATGATTCGTTCTTCTATGACAAGAATCACTTATAAAGATGAAGATTTCCCAGCACACCAAACGGATGCAATCAAAAAAGGCGATATACTAATTTGTAATAATGAGTTTGGGCAATACAAAGGTGAAACACAAATTGCATTAAAAGAAATGAAAAATGATGGAACACGAAATATCGTGGGTCGCATTAAAGAAGAAGCGATATTCTTATTAGATTATTTAGCTCCATCCGCCAACTTTAAGTTTATTAACTAAACTCTTTTTAACTAAAAACAGAAAACAATTAAAAATGATCTACCAAAAATCTTAAGAGGTTTTTAGTAGATTATTTTTTTCGTGAGAAAACCCATAAAAAGAGCCTGGTTAAATTAATCATACTAGCATCTTTTAACAGAAGAGAAATTATATAAAACCTGTTTTTTTGTTGTAAAAGCGCTTAAAACTTGTTATGATGCTCTATGTTTAAATAAATTTTGTGAAAGGATGTTTTAAATTGGGACGTTTAAATAATAAAGTAGCTATCATTACTGGAGCAGCCAGCGGAATGGGTGAAGCCACAGCTATCATGTTTGCAAAAGAAGGAGCAAAGGTTGTACTAACAGATGTGCAAGAAGAAAAAATAAAGGCTTTAGCTTCTAAAATTATTGAAAACGGAGGAGAAGCTCTGGCAGTAAAACATAACGTTGCCTCTGGAGAAGATTGGGATAACGTTAGTCAAGAAGCTAAAAAAGCCTTTGGTAAAATTGATATTTTAATTAATAATGCTGGTATAACAGGAGACTTTACTAAAACAGCTGAAACAACAGACGAAGTTGAATGGCAAAAAGTGATAGATATCAACTTGAAGAGCATTTACCTTGGGGTTAACCGAGTGATACCTATTATGAAAGAAAATGGTAGCGGTTCGATAATTAATATTTCATCTATCGCAGGACTAGTTGGGTCTGGTGGACCGTTTTCTTATACGGCTTCAAAAGGTGGCGCTCGTTTATTAAGTAAACATATCGCAGTTAACTATGGTCCGGATCATATTCGCTGTAATTCGATTCACCCAGGAACAATTAAAACTACGATGTCAGAAGTATCCTTGTCTAATCCTGAAATATTGGAACATATGCTTAAAGGAATTCCTTTAAAATACGTTGGAGAAGCAGACGATATAGCTTATGCTTGTGTCTATCTTGCTTCTAATGAGTCTAAGTATGTAACGGGTTCTGAATTAGCAGTTGATGGCGGATATACTGCACAATAAAAAATGTAAAAATGTATCAAATTACAATTAAAAGTCTTCTCTTTTCGTTTAACAAAATGAAAAGAGAAGACTTTTTTAAGTATTTAAAATAGGTAACGAAATTATTTTAAAATAGCGTTAACAGCTTATCGTTATTACTATAACTAGAGATAAAGTATACTGAAGATAAGAGAGTGTACAATTCAAGAAACTAGATAAAAGAGGGATAGCATGTTTACGAATAGACGCTTAACAGAAGCCTATAAAAATGCAAGAGTAGAATATTTTGATGAAAATTCAAAATACATCTTTTTCAGTGATGTCCATAGAGGAAATGGAAGTATGTCAGACGAATTTGCACGAAACAGAAATATTTATCACCATGCATTAAAGTATTATTACAAAAATGGTTTTACTTATGTCGAAGCAGGTGATGGCGATGAATTACTTGAGTATTCAGATTTTAAATACACAAAAAACGCTCACCGAGAAGTATTTGATGTAATCAAAGATTTTTTTGATCAAGATCGTTTAATAAGATTGTATGGCAACCATGACATAAAGTTGAAGAATAAAAAATATGTAGAAGAAAACTATTATAGGAACTATGATGAATACAATGAAGTTTTTTTTGACTTTCTTAAAGGACTGAAACCAATAGAAGCTTTAGTTTTAAGAAACTTAGAAACAGGGCAAGAAATTTTGACGGTACATGGGCATCAAGGCGATGCACCCAATGATCAATTCGCATTTTTTACAAAACTTTCGATAAAATATTTTTGGAGATTTCTACATGGATTTGGGATAAGAAACCCTTCTAGTCCTGTAAAAAATGTCACCAAACGACATAAAATTGAAAAGAACTTTAACAAATGGATTAAACAAAATAAAATGATATTGATTTGTGGACATACCCATAGGTTTAAGTACCCTAAAAGTGATGATCTGCCTTATTTTAATTCAGGTTGTTGTGTTTATCCAACAATTATCACTTGTCTTGAAATAACGGGAGGAAAGATCCAGTTAGTACGATGGACAATCAAAGCCAACTCAGAAGGTATATTGGCAATTGAAAGAGATGTCATGAGAGGTCCTGAATCGATTGAAGTATTTGATATTAGATAACGAGTTCTAATGAGAAGTGATGAAATGAAAAAGACTACTAGTATTTGTTATAGATCGAAGAGGTAGGACAATAAAGATAAACGAAAGCTACTGAAATAGGCTGTTTTAAATAGAAAATAAAACAACAAATTTTATTAACAGCATAAGTGAATGGTTTATGTTGTTTTTGTTCCTATAAATAACTCTCTATAATTTTTTCATATTGATGTTCTTTCTTGACACACTTATTGCACATAGTTATACTAATATTCAAAGTTACACAAGTGTCACTTACTTTTTAAACCTTTCTTTAAGCGATACTTAATTTTAACCTACTATTTAAAGAGAACAAAAAGGAGGGAAAATTATGAATTCAATTATTGAAGTAAAAAACTATACTAAAAGATATGGCGACTTTACGGCAGTTGATAATGTTTCATTCAATGTAGAAGAAGGAAGCATCTTTGCTTTTCTTGGTCCAAATGGAGCGGGTAAAAGCACAACGATCAATACCTTAGTGACCATGATGGAAAAAACGTCAGGGACATTATTAATCGATGGAAGAGATGTTTCAAAAGAAAAAGATGAAGTGAGAAAGACAATCGGAGTTGTTTTTCAGTCTCAAACACTAGATGAGAAAATGACGATTACTGAGAATTTGAATATGCACTGTGTTTTTTATGCTATCCCTAAAAAAGAAGTTAAAGAACGCATTCACTTTGTATTAGACTTAGTTGATTTACTTGACTGGAAAGATAAAATGGTTGCTAGTCTATCCGGTGGAATGAAAAGAAGAGTTGAAATCGCTCGTGCTCTTTTACATTATCCAAAGGTGCTGTTTTTAGATGAACCAACAACTGGACTCGATCCTCAAACCAGAAATAGAATGTGGGAATACATTACTAGACTTCAAAAGGAAAAGAATATCACCATTTTTTTAACAACTCATTATATGGACGAAGCTGAAATTTGTGATCATGTGGCCATCATGGATAACGGAAAAATCATGGTGGATGATACACCTGAAAACTTGAAACGACGTTACACAAAAGATAAAGGAATCGTTAAAGTAAAAAATCCAGATAACTTCGAAGAAGCCTTGATAAAAGAAAACTTTAAGTATAAAAAAAGAAAAAGTGTTTTTTATATTGACGTTGAAGTAGATGACATCAAAAACTTCTTAGATTTTATTCAATTATTTAAAAAAGAAATCCAAGATTTAGAAATTAAAAAAGGAACATTGAATGATGTGTTTTTAGAAATTACAGGGAAAGAAATAAGAGAGGGGACTTCAGAATGAGAACCATCACAGCACTTTGGTTGAGAAACATTCGAGGATTTGTTCGTGATCGAGTGAAACTCATTACTTCGTTGGTTATTCCATTTTTTTTCCTTTATATTTTTAAATCTGTTTTTAAAATGGATCAAGTAGAAGACCCAACAGCTTTCTTGTTAGCAGGAATTGTTATAGCGACTGTTTTCCAAACCTCTTTAAACATTGCAACCTCTACAATTGATGATACTGTTTCAGGTTTTATGAAAGAAATATTGGTTAGTCCTACTAGTCGTTTTCAAGTCGCCTTAGGACAAATATTCTCAGCAGCCACTATTGCTACTGCTCAAGGCGTATTAATTTTGATTATTGGTTTGTTTACGGGATTAAGATTTGACCATTGGCAGACAATCATTTATGTTCTCCTAGCATTAATTCTGGTAGGTTTGGTTTTTTCAGGCTTAGGCTTGTTCTTGGCTTCAATGGTGAAAAGTTCTTCTACGTTTCAAGTTGTGCAACAAGCAGTTGTACTCCCTTTTACATTTTTATCAGGTGCATATATTCCACTTGCTTTTTTACCGAAAGTACTTAGATATGTTTCCTATTTTAACCCAATGACTTATACGACGGCTTTCTTTAGAACCATTATGTTAGAAAAAGGAAACTTAACTCAAGAAGGTTGGTTGAAGCTTGGTTTAGCATTCGATTTTAATGGCTTTATCGTGACACCATGGATGAGTGGCTTCATTATTGCTGGCTTTGGAGTGTTGTTTTTATTCTTAGCTACAAACTCTTTTGTCCGCGCAGACTTCAACAAAATATCTCGTAAACCAATAGGTGGAAAGTGAGAATAAAAAGGAAATCTTTAGTTGTTGCCCAAAGATTTCCTTTTTATATAGGTTTGATCCATTGTTGTATTTTTTGTCACGAAAAAAATTGTTTAATGGTAGCCTGTAAAAGCAATAGAGTTATAATCTGGCACATTAATGGACAAAGGTGTTGTTCCAGAGAGAAAAGGGAGTCGCTTTTCTTCTAACTCTTCAATACAGCTTATCTCTTCAGCAATGTATTGTTCTATTTTTTGTTGCGTTGTTTTAAAACGTTGAAGGAGCCCTCCATAACGAATATCAAGAACTTCCCACCCAAATGGCTTGTAAGTCATCATCCAAATATCTTGATGACTACTTCTAAGCTTTTCGAGACCCTCGACGATTGAATCAATACGATTACGAGCAAGTTCTTTCAAATCTTCTGTTTGATTGTTTTGATAAGCGGCTATTAATTCTATTCCAAAAGTAGCTTTTATTTCTAAGACGGTAGCTAAATACTCATACAACTTTATATTTAAGTAGAAGATGTCTCGCGTTCCGTTATTAGAATAAGCAAGATTTTTTTTTATTTCCCTATAATGTTCTATTAAATTTCTATCTTTTTGGTACCGATTAACATGTTCTTCGAAAAGACCTAATAATGGATCTTGCCAAAGCAAATATTTTGATGGATTAGCCATATAGTGATTTAATGGTTCAACTCCAGGGACTTCATCCAAGAAACGAAGAGACATCATCTGGTCATATAGGTTTGGCCGTACACAGCTAGCAAAACGAGAGGCAACAAGTTCATTAGTAACTGTTTCATGGTAGCTGTGTTCAGCATACCATTGCATAATTGGTAAAGCATTCCAATGAGAGGTTTCTTGTCCATTATCTCCCCAAGTAGTAGCTAGCACTTTTTTTACACCCATTTTTTTACACGTCATCAAAGCAGGATTGAGTGTTTTCAATGATTTTCCATGATTAGGTGTAATCGCACCGTAAATATGGATTCCTCCAGCAAACATTAAATCATCGGCAAATAAGCGATGGTTAGCTATTCGTGTTTCATATTTTTCAGTTTCACATTCACCATAATCCCAGTAAACATAAGTGATGTCTTTAGGCATGGCTTTTGCTTTTTGAAGGTCAATCTCTACATCTACAGGATAATAACCAGGCAAACTTTTTTTGTCTAGAGTATGATGAATAAAGTCGCTCCAAACAAGAGGCTGAATCTCCATCTCTCGGCACATTCCAACAACGGTATCTAAGTGTAATTTAATTAACGCAAATCGATCAGTATATGGGTGATGAATGAGATATTGTCCTAGACCAACTCCATATGATTCATCTAGTCCAATATGGATTTTTTGAGAATGAAAAATATCTTTTATAGTTTCTAACATGTCTGAAATAAAAAGATAGGTTTCTTTAGATCCAACTAGCAAAGTATTTTTATCTTCTTTCACATCGCTCATCGTTTCCCATTTTAGAACTTGTTCTAGGTGAGCCAAAGTTTGAATGCAAGGTACAACTTCGATCCCAAACAATAAAGCGTACTGATCAATATCTTGCAGTTCTTTTTTTGAAAAACGTCCTCTCATATATCCAAAATAAGGACGAGAATTTATTTCATAAGTATCTTCTATATAAAGATAAAAGCCTGTGTAACCCATTAAAGCTAAAATAAGAATAAAATTTTTCATACTTTTGACAGTCATGACAGCATTTCTAGAGGCGTCCAACATAAAATTTAATTCATCAAACTGCATTTCTTCTATTTTTTCTGTAAGACCAGTTTGTTGCATTTCTAGTAAAAGACTTAAGCCACGAAAAAGATGAACATCCTTGTGACCTGTAATAAAAGCAGTATTATCCAATGGGTTATAGCTTACAGTTAATTGAACGTTGTCTTTTT
>JAVWJE010000047.1:0-15934 GCA_036639135.1 Carnobacterium sp.
TCCAAGTTTAACTTCCTTAACATCATCTTTAAAGCGTTTCAAACTAGCTAATTCTCCTTCAAAAATAACAATGTTATCTCTAATTAAACGAATGCTGCTGTTACGAGAAATATGACCATCCGTTACAAATCCACCAGCGATTGTTCCTACTTTAGAAACTGCAAACGTCTCACGAACAACTACTTGTCCAGTAACTTTTTCTTCATACTCTGGATCTAGCATACCTTTCATAGCTGTTTCAATTTCGTCGATAGCATTATAGATAATACGGTGTAGACGAATATCAATTTTCTCTTGACTAGCTTGTTCTTTAGCTTGTGGAGTTGGTCGAACGTTGAATCCAATAATAATGGCATTACTTGCTGCTGCTAATGTAACGTCACTCTCATTGATAGCTCCAACTGCCGTGTGTATAATTTTAACACGTACGCCTTCAACTTCAATTTTTTGTAAACTAGAAGCAAGAGCTTCTGCTGAACCTTGTACATCTGCTTTAATGATAACATTAACTTCTTTTAGTTCTCCTTCTTCTAGACTAGAGAATAAGTTATCTAATGTTACACGGTTAGTCGTTAAGCGTTGGCTAGCCATAGCTTTTTGAGCGCGTGTCTCACCAACTGCGCGTGCTGATTTTTCATCTTCAAAAACAACAAACTGATCCCCTGCGAGTGGAGCAGCATTTAAACCAGTAATTTCTACTGGAGCAGATGGTCCTGCTGTTTTAACACGTCTACCAAGTTCATTAACCATAACTCGTACACGTCCGTATGTGTTTCCTACTACAATTGGGTCTCCAACTCGTAGGGTTCCTTCTTGGACAAGTAAAGTAGCAATTGGCCCTTTACTTTTATCTAAACGAGCCTCAATTACTGAACCTAGAGCAGCTCTCTTAGGATCTGCTTTTAAATCTTCTACTTCTGCAACTAATAAAATCATTTCTAATAATTCATCTAAGTTCTTAGCAAACTTAGCAGAGATTTCAACGAATATTGTATCTCCACCCCATGATTCAGGGATTAAGCCATATTCAGTTAATTCTTGCATCACACGTTCTGGGTTAGCTGTAGGCTTATCGATTTTATTAACCGCTACAATAATCGGAACTTCTGCAGCTTTTGCGTGGTTAATAGCTTCAATAGTTTGTGGCATTACGCCATCATCAGCAGCTACTACAATAATAGTGATATCCGTAACGTCAGCACCACGCGCTCGCATTGTTGTAAATGCAGCATGCCCTGGTGTATCCAAGAAAGTAATAGTCTTGTCGTTAGATTTCACTTGGTATGCACCAATATGTTGTGTAATTCCGCCAGCTTCACCTAAACTAACTTTAGTATTTCTTAAAGAGTCCAATAAAGTTGTTTTACCGTGGTCAACGTGCCCCATAATTGTTACAACCGGAGGACGTGTTGCTAAGTTTTCTTCTTTAATTTCTGTATCAAAATAAACATCTAAATCTGATACATCTACTTTTACTTTTTCTTCTGTTTCAATACCATACTCTGTTGCAAGAAGTTCAATAGCATCTTTGTTTAAACTTTGATTTAAGGTAGCGACAACGCCAAGAAGGAAAAGCTTTTTAATAATTTCTGCTGGTTCGCGATAAATTTTCTTAGAAATTTCCGCTACGGTCATTCCATCCGTATAAACCAAAACGTCTGGTAATTCCTTGAATTTACGTGGAACTGGTGGTGCTACTGGTTTAGTTTCTCCACGTTTGCCTTTTCTCTTACGTTTATTGAATCCACCGTGAGTACCTTGAGCTCCACGGTATCCGCCGCGTTTCCCACTAGTTCCCGTTGTTGTTTTTTGCTCCATTGGGTTCGTTGTGCGTTTTACAATTGGTGCTGCCTTCTTTTCAGCAGGCTTTGCTGCTGGACGATTGTTTGTTGATGTTGTTGTCTTTTTATTGCTTTCTGTCTTAGCTGTTAAAGATGGTTTTGATTTTGTTTCAGGTTTTGCACTATTATTGGATTGATTCTGTTTGTTTACTATACCCTTACCGCCTTTTTGAGTTGTATTTTTTTGTGTTTCTTCTTGTTTTGTCAATGTAGGTGAATTCCTTTTCTTGTTTGCAGCAAATGTTTCATTTAGCATCGCAACTTGTTTATCTTCCATTGAAGACATATGACTAGTATAATTAATTCCTAACTCTTTAGCTTTTTCAATTACTTTTTTAGTAGGTAAATCATGTTCTTTTGCAAATTCAAATACTCGCAAATTAGCCATTCTCACAACCTCCGTTAATTTATTAATAATTCCCGGATTTTTTTCCCAAAGCCGTTATCTAAAGTTGTACATATCGTTCGTTCTTTCCCGATTGCATGACTTAATTCTGCTTTCGTAAAGTGAACAACTAATGGAATAGTATAATAACGACACTTATCCGAGATTTTCTTTTTTGTTTGTTCACTAGCGTCTGTAGCAATGATCACTACCTTTGCTTGCTCTTTTCTAATTTCTTTTAATGTTAAATCTTCACCTGTTACCAATTTCCCAGCTTTCATAGCTATACCTAAAAGGTTAAGTGCTTTTTGATCTTGATTCATAAACTCATCCGCGCTTTCTGACGTGTTACATAATCTAATAGTTCTTGATAAAAAGAATCTGTTAAAGTTGTTTCAAACGTACGATCTAAAATACGTTTATCCCAAGCAACTTTTACGATAGTTGGATCAATTGAAACATAAGCGCCACGTCCTGTCATTTTACCGCTTGGATCAATGCTAATCTCGCCCTCTTTATTTTTCACAATTCGGATCATTTCTTTTTTAGGTTTCATTTCATTTGAAGCAATACATTTACGCATTGGAATCTTACGTTTTTGCATATCTCTCACCTCTAATATTCTTTGTGGTCAGCTTCATCTTCAGCCAGTTCAATCATTTCTTCGGCTTCCTCTGAATCTAATATGCCTTCTTCAACTTCATCATCAATTTCTATTTCGCTAGGAAATCCTTCTCTATCTTCAACGTTATCAATGACTTCTGTAGCATCGCTTTCTTGTTCAGCGCTCATTGTCTCTTCAATAGCCGCAACGTAATCCTCCGTGCTTTCTAACCCAGCTTCTTCTTGTGCAGCAAGCGAATTTTGCATATCTGATTCTGATTTGATATCAATTTTAAAACCAGTCAATTTAGCAGCTAAACGAGCGTTTTGTCCACGTTTACCAATTGCAAGAGATAATTGATAGTCAGGTACAATAACGACACAACTGCCTTCTCTTTCGTTAAAAGTGACATTGACAACTTGTGCAGGATTTAATGCATTAGCTATGAATGTTGCAGGGTCTGCACTCCATTCAACAATATCCATGTTTTCGCCTTTTAATTCATTGACTATCGCTTGCACTCGTTGACCTTTAGGACCAACACAAGTACCAACTGGATCAACATTTTCATCTCTCGACATGACCGCTACTTTTGCTCTGTCGCCGGCTTCACGGGCGATTGATTTGATTTCAACAATGCCTTCATAGATTTCTGGTACTTCTTGTTCAAATAAACGTTTCAATAAATCTGGGTGACTGCGGCTCACAAAAATCTGTGGCCCTTTAGAAGTATTTTCAACTTTTGTTACGTAAACTTTTATACGATCATGAGGTTTATAAACCTCATTTGGTATTTGTTCTTGCTTAGACAATACAGCTTCTATCTTGCCAAGATTTACGTAAATATAACGGTGATCTTGTCTTTCAACAATCCCTTGCATAATATCATTTTCATAAGCAATAAACTCATTGTAGATGATATTGCGTTCCGCTTCTCGAACACGCTGCATGATGACTTGTTTTGCTGTTTGAGCTGCAATTCTTCCAAAATCTTTAGGAACTGTTTTGAAACGAATAGAATCTCCTAATTCATAAGCACTGTTAATATCTAAAGCTTCTTCTAAACTAACCTCTAGACGTGAATCAAATACAACATCCACGACTTCTTTTACAGCATAAACAAGAATATCGCCCTTTTTCATATCAAATTCAACTTCTACGTTTTGTGCTTGTCCGTAATTTTTTTTATAGGCAGAAACTAAGGCAGCTTCCAAAGCTTCAATTACGATTTCTTTTGCAATGCCTTTTTCTTGCTCTAATGTATCAAGGGCATTTAGCATTTCTTTGCTCATTTTCAATTTCTCTCCTGTCCACTAACCATTTAATTTAAAATTTAATTGCTAATCTAGCTTTCGCAATTTTTTTACGATCAAATTCGATATCTTTTACTCGAGTTTTAATACGTACCGACAAAATCAATGTTTCAGTTGAAATTTGTTTTAATATTCCTTCATAAATTTTTTCACCGTCAAAAGCTTCATATAATGAAATATGAATATACTCACCAATAGCTTGAATATAATCTTCTTCTTTTTTTAGTGGCCTTTCAGCTCCTGGCGAAGATACTTCTAAGAAATAAGCTTGCGGTATTGGATCTGGATTGATTGCATCCATTGCCTCACTGACTTTTTCACTAACAAAAGCACAATCCTCCAAAGTAATACCCTCTGGCTTATCAACATATATTCTTAAAAACCAATTTTTACCTTCTCTAACAAATTCTACATCAACTAGTTCAAATTCAAAACTGTTAACTATAGGTTGGACAATGTCACTAACTGTTTCAATCACGCTTGTCATCTATACCGCCTCCTTTTAGATACATATACCTGACTGCCGAAAAAGAGTGAGCGTCGCCGCTCACTCTTTACCAAGATATCTAAATACAGTTAAATAATAACATAAATTCCTAAGCATAGCAACAAAACCAGTGACAAAAACACACCTTTTATTATATCTTAAAAAAATCTTGATAGTCCGATTTCCAATACTCCTCTTTATTTGATTTATTTAAAACAAATCAAATAAAGATAATTGGTTTTCATCTGGCATACCTTTTAGGACGTTGTTTTCGTTCATATATTCAATAACTGTTTTAGATACTTTTCCACGTTTACTTAAATCCTCTTTAGATAAGAAAGGTTTGTCTTCTCTAGCTTCTACTATTTGTTTAGCCACGTTAGCACCTAAACTTGGAACTGCCCTAAAGGGTGCAATTAAAGAATTTCCTTCTATGATGAAATCTTTTGCATCAGATTTGTCTAGATCAATCATTTTGAATGTCATTCCACGTTCCACCATTTCGTTTGCTAATTCCATAACCGTTAAGACATTTTTTTCTTTTGTCGAAGCATCTAAACCTTTATCTGTAATTTCTTTCATTTTAGCTTTTATACTTTCTTTTCCTTGGCACATTGCTGCTAACTCAAAATCAGAAGCACGTACAGAGAAATAAGCTGCATAGTACAAAACAGGAAAATGAACTTTATAATACGCTACACGAAGAGCCATTAAAACGTATGCAGCAGCATGTGCTTTCGGGAACATATACTTGATTTTTAAGCAAGAATCAATATACCATTCCGGTACTTTTTCAGCTCGCATCTCTTTTTGCCAGTCGTCCGGAATTCCTTTACCTTTACGAACAGACTCCATAATATTAAAAGCTAGGCCATCTTCTACACCGTTGTGCATTAAATAAACCATGATATCATCACGACAACCAATAACTTCAGATAAAGGTATCTCTTTTTCGCGTATTAACTCTTCCGCATTTCCTAACCAGACATCAGTTCCATGAGAAAGTCCTGAAATTTGAAGCAATTCAGCAAATGTTGTTGGTTTAGTTTGTTCTAACATACCTCTTACAAAGCGAGTGCCGAACTCTGGAATACCTAATGTTCCCGTTTTAGATTGGATTTGTTCAGAAGTAACATCGAGAACGTCAGTACCACCAAAAATTTTCATAACCTCTGGATCATCTGTTGGGATGGTTAATGGATCGATTCCTGATAAATCTTGTAACATTCTTATGACTGTAGGATCATCATGTCCTAGAATATCTAATTTCAAAACATTATCATGAATAGAATGAAAGTCAAAATGTGTTGTTTTCCATTCAGAATCTTGTGCATCAGCAGGAAATTGAATAGGCGTAAAATCATACACATCCATATAATCTGGAATAACAATAATCCCACCTGGGTGCTGTCCTGTTGTTCGCTTAACACCCGTAGATCCCTTAGCTAGTCGGTCAATTTCAGCTGCACGATAACTCAAGTTTTGATCTCGCTCATAAGCTTTCACATACCCAAATGCCGTTCTATCAGCTACTGTACCTATTGTGCCAGCACGAAAAACATAGTCTTCACCAAAAAGAACCTTTGTATAATCATGCGCTTTTGCTTGATAATCTCCTGAGAAGTTTAAATCAATATCAGGGACCTTGTCTCCATTAAACCCTAAAAAGGTTTCAAATGGAATATCGTGTCCGTCTTTATGCAATCTAATTTGGCAATTTGGACAGATTTCTTCAGGTAAATCATAACCCGATCCAACAGAACCATCCGTAAAAAACTTAGAGTATTTACACTTTGGACAACGGTAGTGTGGTGGCATAGGATTAACTTCTGTAATTCCAGTCATTGTAGCTACAAAACTAGATCCAACGGAACCACGCGAACCAACTAGGTAGCCTTCTGAAATACTCTTATGCACAAGTTTTTGTGAAATCAAGTAGATAACAGAAAAGCCATTCCCAATGATACTTGTTAATTCTTTTTCCAATCTTTTTTCAATAATTTCTGGTAAAGGATTTCCATACAAATGATGAGCTTCATCATAGCTCAACTTACGAATTTCTTCTTCTGACCCTTCTATTTTTGGAGTATACAATTCAGTTTTTACAGGTGTCATCTCTTCTACAGAGTCAGCTATTAATTGAGTATTTTCAACAACAATTTTATGGGCTGTCGATTTACCTAAGAAAGCAAAAGCCTCTAACATTTCATTTGTTGTTCTAAAATGTACTTTTGGCAATTCGCTTCTATTTAACGGATTCGCCCCACCTTGAGAGTTAATGAGTATTTTACGGTAGATGTAGTCTTCTGGATTTAAATAATGAACATTGCCCGTAGCAACAACAGGCGTATCAAGTTCTTCTCCAATTTGAACAACATTACGGATAATCTCTTCTAAATCTTTCTCTGAATTAACAAGTTCTTGTTCTAATAAAGGAGCATAAACGGCTTTAGGCATAACTTCTAAAAAATCATAAAACTTAGCTTTATTCTTAGCTTCTTCCACACCTTTTTGCATCATTGCTTCAAAAACTTCGCCTTGATTGCAAGCAGAACCTACAATTAATCCTTCACGCAATTTAATTAGTTCAGAGCGAGGGATCCTTGGTGTTCTAAAAAAATACTGAGTCATTGATAATGTAACTAATTTAAACAAATTTTTTAATCCCGATTGTGTAGTTGCAATAATCGTACTATGGAAAGGTCGAGCACGTTTATACGAGTCACCTTCACCTATTCGATCATTTAATTGATTATGATTAACTATTTGATGATCTTTTTCAGCTTCTTTTAAAAATAGCCAACATAAATACCCTGTTGATTCAGCATCGTAGATAGCTCTATGGTGTTGTTCTAAAGCAACACCGTATCTTTTGGCCAGTGTATTCAATCGATGACTTTTTAATTGGGGATGAAGAAATCTAGATAACTCTAATGTATCAATGACTGGATTAACATTCTCAGGTAAACCTTGTCTTACATTACTTGTGTTCAAAAAGCCCATATCAAAACTAGCATTATGTGCAACTAAGATATGCTCTTTTGCAAATTCTGCAAACAATACTAAGACTTCTTTTTCAGTTTTTGATCCTCTAACCATTTCATCCGTAATACCTGTTAAATTAATCGTTGTCTGGGATAATGGATGACCTGGGTCAATGAAATGTTCAAATTTTTCAATCACATTTCCTTTGTACATTTTAACAGCTGACAACTCTATTATCTTATTATAAACCGCAGATAAACCTGTCGTCTCAACATCAAAGACAACATACGTTGCTTCCGCTAAATCTATGTCACTAGGATGATAAGCGATTGGGATACCATCATCAACAATGTTAGCTTCTATCCCATATAATATTTTCACACCATATTTTTGACCTGCTTGAAAAGCATCTGGAAAAGATTGTGCACCAGAATGGTCTGTAATGGCTATCGCTGGATGGCCCCATTTCGCTGCTTGTGCTACTAAATCAGTGATATTATTCGTTGCATCCATTTGACTCATATTACTATGCAAATGCATTTCTACACGTTTATCGCCTTCTGGTGCTGTATCTTTTCGTTCTTCATGGAACGTTTCAGAAATATCTTGCGCATTTAGAACTAAATCTCGCATAAAATTATCTTCTTGAATACTTCCACGTGCTTTCACCCACATACCTTTTTTGATTGCTGCAAAAGCTGCCTCATCTTCTGGTGTGTTAGAGAATTTCTTAACAGTAAAAGATGAAGTATAATCCGTTATCTTAATAATCAATAATTGACGTTCTGAGCGAAGAACACGAATTTCTACATCAAACACATAACCTTCAATAGTCACTCGTCTTTCTTCTTCTATAATTTTGTCCATTTGTTTGACTTCTTCTTTATCTGCTATTTTACGACCTAAAACAATCGGTCCCTTGGCAATATTTTCTATGCCCTTTTCTTTATTGTATTTCTTTTCTTCTTCTGCTTTCTTTAAGTTTTCACCTGCTCGTATGCTTAACAGTTCATCTGCTTCTTCTTTTTTTGCTTTAAATTCAGCTATCTTCTTGCTGTAACTTTCTTCATCAATAACTGGTTCTATCTTAAAAGAAGAAAAGCCTAAACTTTGATAAGCAACTTCCACGGGTGGGAGATATTGGTTAATTAGATGACCTTTTACTACTTCGTTTTCTACTAGAAACAGAATTTTTTTCCCACTTAACAAAGGCAGTTGCTCTTGAAAAGCACGATCACATAATGGAGAAGAAACACCACTTTTTTTTACAGCTGAAGGCCAATATTGTTCAAGCTTTTCTACTGTTATGTTAGGGTTTATTGCTTCAATCGTTACTTCTACCGTTGCTATTGAACTAAAAGTTAATTGAAGTTTTTCAATAAACATTTGATAAACCTCAAAAGGCAAAACATCATCAAATTTTAAATTAAAATGCCAGGTTTTTGAAATTTTATGCACCGTTACTTTTTTTATTTCACCTTTTTCAAAATAGGGTTGATATTCGACTGCATTTTTTAACCCTATTTGTTCTAATAATTTCTGGAATAATTCTTCTGGATTTAAACTCATGAACGACTGACTCCTTTCAATTGTTCGTACTCACTTCTAAGAAAAAAGAGCAAAGGAAGCACAGACAAGTAAAAAAAATACTTGTAGAGGCTTCCTTTGTTTCATTATCCTTTAGTTATTTTCAGGATTCAGCAAAATTGCCATTGTTGAAATCATTTCATCTTTTCTAACTTCAATCGTTTCGCCTGTTTTGCGAATTTTGATTTCTACTATATCTTCAGCAGCCTTTTTACCTACTGTTACTCGAATGGGTAGACCGATTAAATCAGAATCAGCAAATTTGACTCCTACACGTTCTGCACGATCATCTAATAAAACAGAGAATCCAGCTTGTTGCAAAGAAATATACAATTCTTCAGCTAGGTTAACTTGGTCCTCTGATTTCATATTTACTGGGACTAAATGAAGCTCGTAAGGTGCTAACTGTCTAGGCCAAATCAAGCCTTTGTCATCACTCTTTTGTTCGGCTATTGCTGAAAGCAAACGACTGACACCAATACCATAACAACCCATGACAACTGGGATAGAACGTCCGTTTTTATCTAGTACCGTTGCTCCCATTGATTCACTATAACGAGTACCTAATTTGAAGATATGACCAATTTCTATTCCTTTTGAAAACTTCAATACTCCTTGTCCATCTGGAGATAATTCTCCTTCTTTAACAAAACGTATATCTACAAAATTTTCTATCGCAGCATCACGTGCAGGATTAACATTCACAAAATGATGACCTTCTTCATTTGCGCCCGCAACAGCATTTACCATATCTTGAACATATAAATCTCCCAATACTTTGATATCTTCTTTAACATTTACTGGACCAACAGAACCAAAATTGACGCCTAAATATTTAGTCGCTTCTTCATCTGTTGCCATTTCTAAGAAATCAACATTTAAAAAGTTTTTAAGTTTAACATCATTGACTTCATGATCTCCTCGAACAACTGTTAATACAGGTGCCCCATCTGCAATAAACAACAAACTCTTCATTACGTCACTTGTTTCTACATTTAAGAAAGTTGCTACTTCTTCAACTGTTTTACAATTAGGTGTTGCTACTTTTTTTAACTCTTTTTCGACTTTACTTGATTTCTTATGCATGTAAAAACTAGTTGCCATTTCTAAGTTAGCTGAGTAGTCACTTGAATCAGAATAAGCAATAATGTCTTCACCAGCATCAGATATCGCTGTAAACTCTTTTGAGTCGCTTCCACCCATTGCTCCTGCATCACCAATGATATTTCTGAACTCCAAACCACAACGCTCGAAAATACATGTGTAAGCTTCTTCAAAATCTATAAACGTTTTATCTAAACTTTCATAACTATCATGAAATGAGTAAGCATCTTTCATTAAAAACTCTCGGCTTCTTAACAATCCAGACCGAGGTCTCTTTTCATCACGATATTTGGTTTGTATTTGGTACAACGATAAAGGAAGACGTTTGTATGAACTAATTTCATCCTTAATTAAAACAGTGAAGGCTTCTTCATGAGTTGGTCCCAACAGATAATCTCTACCATGACGGTCAGTTAACTTCATTAGGTCTTCACCGTACGTTTCATAACGTCCTGATTCTTCCCATAGCTCACGAGGTAAAAGAGAAGGCATTAACATTTCAACTGCATCTATTTTTTCAAATTCTTCTCGAATAATCGTTTTGATTTTTTCTAAAACTTTATTAGCTAAAGGAAGATAACTATATACTCCACTAGATATTTGCCTGATATACCCTGCTCTTAATAAAAGCTGATGGCTTAATACCTCAGCATCGTTGGGTGTTTCACGCAAGGTTGGCACAAATAATTTTGATTGTCTCATGACTGTTTATCTCCTTTAGTAGTTGAATGTAGTATGTTTCATCTGTTTTATTTATTTCAAGAAGTAAGTTTGAATATCGTTCCATGTCACCAAGACCATTAACAAGACTAATAATCCTACCCCAATTAATGTGATAATGCCTTCTTTTTCTTGACTCAAAGGTTTACCTCTGACTCCTTCAATAGCATTTAAGAGTAATTTACCACCATCTAAAGCTGGTACAGGTAAGAGGTTAATAATGCCTAAATTGATACTCAAAACTCCCATCCAATGCAATACACCAATATAACCTGTTTTAACAACAGCTTCTGTTGTTGCGTAAATTGCTACTGGACCGCCAAACATATCTATAGAAAATCCTTTAGTAAAGATAGAACCTAGTGCAGTTAATATCTGTACAATGACCGTCCATGTGTACGTAAAGCCAAACAATAGTTTAGCACCAAAAGATGTATCAATAGAAGGTTGGACACCTATTATACCCATTTTGGAACCGTCCGTTCCTTTTGACACTTCAGGAGTAACCTCGATTTGTTTTTCAGAACCATCAGTTGATTTTATATTGAACAGTAATGCTTGATTCGGATTTTTTTGAATGACAGCCACAATTTCTTTCCAACTGGTCATTTTTTGATCGTTTATTTTTGTAACGAGGTCTCCTTCTGATAAACCTGCTTCATAGGCTGGTTTACCTTCTATAACGGCTCCTAATTGATTCGCATCACTGACTACTCCACCTTGTAAAAAAGCCATCAAGGCAAACGTAATAACAGCTAAAATAATGTTATTCATAGGGCCAGCAAAGTTTGTCATCATTCTTTGAGGCAAGCTTGCTGATTGAAATTGTACATCTAGTGGAGCAATTTGAACTTCTGTTCCGTCTCCCTCAATTAAAAGAGCCTCTCGTTTAACTGGATAACGGACCAATTGAGTATCATTACCAGAAAGATACCCTTCTATATATAAGTCTTTTTCTAAATCAATTGCGCTAACTTGAATAGGAATAACTTCAAGTAATTGTTTTTTCTTGTAGGTATTGATAGTTGTAACTTCGTCATTTTTATTTAATAAAATGCCTACCGACATACCTGGTTTAATTTCTGTTTCTTCTTCATAACCAGCCATTCTTACATAACCGCCAATTGGTAAAATTCTTATTGTAAATGTTGTTTCATTTTTACGATAAGAAAAAATCTTTGGTCCAAAACCAATGGCAAATTCTCTGACTAATATCCCTGCTTTTTTTGCAAAATAGTAATGTCCAAATTCATGGAAAATGACTAAAACACTAAAAACAAGAATGAAGGTAATAATTGTAATAACCATTCAATCTCTCCTTTAAATCCAACTTAAAACTTTCTCCCTCGTATCCTTGTCGACTTCTAACAGCGTAGTAAGATCTGGTTTCTGTATGGCTTTTTCTTGATAAACAGCTTTACAGACTAATTTTTCAATATCTAAAAAAGATATTTTCCCTTTAATGAATGCATTAACAGCAATTTCATTTGCTGCGTTCATAACTGTTGGAGCTGTTCCGCCTATTCTCCCCGTATCGAAAGCTAATTGTAGTAAGGGAAAGCGTTCCAAATCCAGTTCTTCAAAATGCAATTTCCCAATAGTTGCTAAATCAAAAAAATTAGGCTCTTTAATTGGCATACGATTTGGAAAACCCAAAGCATATTGGATGGGTTCTCTCATATCGCTTGCTCCCAGTTGAGCTTTAATGGTTCCATCTACAAATTGTACCATAGAATGTACGATACTTTCACGATGTAAAAGAACTTTAATTTTACCATAATCCATATTAAATAACCATCTAGCTTCGATGACCTCTAATCCTTTGTTCATCATTGAAGCCGAGTCAATAGTTATTTTTTTTCCCATAGACCAATTTGGATGATTCAAAGCATCCGAAACACTCACATGTGCTAAATCTGCTCTTGAATAATCCCTAAAACTTCCACCAGATGCAGTTATCAGCAATTGACTGACCTGCTCAATGCTTTCACCTTGTAGGCACTGGAAGATAGCAGAATGCTCGCTATCTAAGGGGAGAACTTTTACATTTTTCTTTGATGCTAGCTTCATTACTAAGTCACCCGCCATGACAAGGGTTTCTTTATTTGCGAGTGCTATCTCTTTCCCGGCTTCTATAGCAGCTAAAGTGGGTAGTAATCCAATACTTCCCATTAATGCCGTTACAACTGTATCTATTTCCTCTAGCACAACTAATTCAGTCAATCCTTCTTCTTCGTATATAAATCGAACTGTAGGATAATCTAATTTTAAGCGATGAGCCATTTCTTGGGACTTAACCGCTACTACTTTTGGTGTTAACAATTCAATTAATTGTCTTCCTCTTATTTCATTTTCATAAAAAGAAAAAGCCACTATTTTAAATAAATTTGGATAAGAGCGAACGACTTGAATAGTACTTGAACCAACTGATCCAGTAGCACCCAATAAACAAATATTTTTCATGTTCACAAAATTATTATCTACAAAAAGATAATAACCTCTTCACTTCCTTTCTTGTATTAAGCTAATGTCAGCAAATACAATACGGGCATTGCAAACAAAATGCTATCAAAGCGATCTAGAATTCCCCCATGACCAGGTAGTATCTTTCCAGAGTCTTTCACCTGATAATGACGTTTTAAAGCCGATTCAACTAAGTCTCCTAATTGGCCTGAAACGGAAATTAAGATAGCTAATAGCATTGTCATACCAAACGAAAAATCTAATGGATAACTGAAAAAGTAAATAGTGGAAATAATAAGAGCAAAAAAAATGCCTCCTAAAGAGCCTTCAATCGTTTTATTTGGACTAATATGTGGAGCAAGCTTATTCTTTCCAAACTTACGTCCTACCAAATAAGCACCTATATCGGTTGCCCAAACAATAAATAAAGCTAAAAGCAACAGTCTTAATCCTTCAAATCGGATCAATAAGAAATACTTAAATCCGAATCCAATATAAACAGATCCTAATATTGCCATAGCAGCATCATCAAAATTAAATTTATTTTTTGAAAATACTGTCGAAACAAGTAACAATAATCCACAAATATAAAATAACATATCTGCTGAATATACCGTTTTAAATAACTCCTGATTTGAAGGGATTATGATAAGCAACATGGCTATACTTGCTATTAAACCTTCCACAGATAATAATGATTGTTCTCTCATTCTAAACAGTTCAAATAAAGCAACTAAACCTAATATAGCTACAGTCGCTGTTAAAACAACAGATCCCATGTAGACAATCGGTACGAAAACGATTAAAGAAAGTATCGCTGTGATGACTCGTTGTTTCACTAGTTTTCCTCCTAATATTATAATCCACCAAAACGTCTGTGTCTTTTTTGATAAACGCCTATGGCATTCTCTAATGATTGTTCATCGAAATCGGGCCAAAGCTCATTTGTGAAATAAAATTCGCTATAGGCATTTTGCCAAAGTAGAAAGTTACTGATTCTTTCTTCTCCACTTGTTCGAATCATATAATCAACATTTTGATTCTCAGCTAATGTTGCAGTCATTAATTGTGATTCAAAAATAGTGTCATTTATTTCTTCTACCTGTAATGTATTATTTTTTACCATTTCTGCTATTTTTTTAGTAGCTTCTAGCATCTCACTTCGACTACCATAATTTAAAGCAAAATTTAATACCATACCAGTATTACTTTTTGTATCTTCAATAGCTTGCATGACCGCTTTTTTTGTGTTTAATGGCAATTGATCCGTAAAACCAATAACTTGAACTCTAATGTTTTCCTTGATTAAATCCGGTACAAACGTATCAAAAAAATCTACTGGTAATTGCATCAGAAAATTCACTTCTGGATCTGGCCGTTTCCAATTCTCAGTAGAAAATGCATATAGTGTCAAAACTTTAACACCTATTTGGCTAGATCGTTTAGTTATTTTTTTAACTGTATTCATACCTTCTTTATGTCCAGCAATTCGGGGTAGAAATTTTTTTTGTGCCCAACGTCCGTTTCCGTCCATTATGATAGCGACATGAGCAGGTATCTTGTCCATTTCATTAAAAGGATGTGAATCTATATTATTTTCTTTTTGTTTCTTTTTTTTAAAAAAATTTATCATTTAGATTTCTCCAATCCATTCACCGACTTATACCATTGTATCAAAATCTTCTATAAATGCCTATAATAAATAAACATCTTAAGGTATTCCTAGATATTTAAACAAAGAATGAATTGATAATACTTATGTACTAAAAGGTAATTCTTCTTTATGAAATCATAATGTTATTTGTTTTTTTTAAATAATGGTATACTTTTTTTAGATAGAATAGGATTGAACAACTAAGTGAAAGGATGATTAAAATGAACAAATTAATTAAACGTATAATCGTCAGCTTTATCGTATCTTACTTAGCTGCACGAGTGACTAGTTTCTTCTTAAAAGAAGATAAACCCGAAACAACTAATAAATAATGACAACAGTAAAACACCTCATTGACCTGCAACAAGGTCGATGAGGTGTTTTACTTCAATGTCCATTAATTAAACGTCTAGCAACTCTTTTTCTTTTTCAGAAGCGATAGCGTCAACATTTTTGATACTTTCATCTGTTAACTTCTGAATATCTTCTTCATAAGAATGAACGTCATCAGATGTTAATTCCTTATTTTTTTCAGCTTTTTTTAATTCATCAATTGCTTCGCGTCTAATATTGCGAATAGAAATTTTTGAATTTTCAGCTTCTTTGCCAACTTGTTTTGCTAACTCTTTGCGTCTGTCTTCTGTTAATTGAGGAATAACTAAACGAATAACATTGCCATCATTATTCGGGTTAATTCCGATATCGCTTTGCATTAGAGCTTTTTCTATATCTTTAAGAACCGTTTTATCAAATGGAGTGATCATCAATACACGTGCTTCGGGAATAGAAAT
>JAVWJE010000048.1:0-15371 GCA_036639135.1 Carnobacterium sp.
AACTGGTGATTCTCCGATTAACTACTTAATTAAGATCCGACTAGAGCAAGCTAAACTTTTACTAGATACCGAAACTGACATGACTATTAAAGAAATTTCAAAATTAATCGGCTACAACGATGCACTCTACTTTAGTAAACTCTTTAAAAAACATTATGGTCAACCTCCTTCTGCTTTTGCAAAAAGAAAATAATAACGAAATAAAGCAAGTTCTTTTAAAATTTTATCCATCAACAAAAACGGTTTTGAGACACTATTGTCTCAAAACCGTTTTTATTTTAGCACATTTATTCTTATACTTTTACATCTCACTTGTTTCTTCTACTCTTACTAATGGGAAAGCTGTTTTATTTCTTAAAGTAAAGTAAACTTCTCTGTAAGGGTGAGTAGAACCTTCATGCCACGGTTTTTCGTGCCCACAGAAATGAACAATCGCTGGGTTTTCTCTTGCTTCTTCCCACTTCATTCTACCTATTACAGTGGGGTGTTTTTTTTCTTCTAACATGAGATAGGTTTGAGCATTCCAACGAGGGTGCAATTCTAACCAACGATCATGCAAAATAGCATTTAATGTATCTTGATCATGAAATCTTAATAAATGTGGGAAGGCATCTATAAAATCAAAAGCCTGCTCTGTTATTTTTTCTTCACGCCATTTTTTAAGATCCATAACCATCATACCAGAATTAAAGTATTTATCTGACACACAATTTATTCCCATTGTATTCAGACGATTATGAAACCCTGAGTCTTCCACTGCTGCTAATAAATTATCGCCTAAATCCAATTCCCATATATCTTGAATATTCTCCAAACAAATCATATCGCAATCAAGATAGATAACACGATCGATAGTTGTTAAAAGATTGGGAATGGAAATCCGATAATAAGCGGTTTTCGGAATTCTTTCACTCTCCACTACATTTTCAAATTCAGATTCATCAATCGTTAAATAGCTAATACGTGCATTATGTTGATTTACAGTACGGTTCAATAATAACTTTGAGTTCAACGAAATATTATCATCTATTACATAAAAATTTAATCTTGTATCTGCATTTTTGCTTTCTAATAAAGAAAGAAACAACGTTGCTAGGTGTGGGACAAAATCCTCATTACTAGATGAAACAATTGTAATATTTTTAGAATCAATCATAGTAGTTTCTCCTCCATTAAATTATTTTTGTGTTCATGTGTTGCTTATTTTTGTGTAACTTAAATAAGACCTAGAAAAAGAGTCTTTTTTAAGCGTCAAAAGGGTGTAAATTGTCTGATATTGGATGTTAGTTAATAAAGTAAGAAGCTATTTTTTATATTCTGCTTCTCGTTGTTCAAAAGGTGATTTAGCTAATTCTCTTAAGTATTCTTGGGTATATGGGTGGTACTCATCTGAGTTCCAGGGTTTGTCATGACCAGTAAAGTGGACAATTGAGGGATGTTGAATAGCTTCTTTGTACAACTTTTTATATTCAGTAGTAGGGGGTTGATGTCTTTCAAATAATAAGGATGTTTGTAAATTCCATTTAGGATGCAGTTGAAACCATTTTTCATAAAGAGTCGCGTTAAGTGCATCTTGATCGTGGTAAATAATTTTGTCTTCTTCTTCTTGTAAAAAGGTAAGTGTTTTTTCAGTAATACCTGCTTTTTTCCAGTTACCTAAATCAATGAGCATCAAACCAGAGTTGAAGTAATAATCGTCTGTATCGACTCCTAGTCTTTCTAACACAAGTGCTTGTCCTGGATCAATAACAGCACCAACAACTTTATCGCCAATATCGGTATCGTACAGTTTAGCAACATCATCTAACACTAGCACATCACAATCAATGTATAGTACTTTTTCATAATGCTTGTCTTCTAACAAATCAGGCAATGAAATCCGGTAATAAGCTGTTTGAGTGATATGGTCACTCTCCATTACATCTGCATATAAATCAGAGTTTACTTCTAAATAATGGATTTCAGCTGGCTTATTGGATATAGCTTGGCTTAATTTTCTTTTGCTTTCTTTCGAAATGCAATCATCAATGATATAAAAAGTTATGGCAACATCATCAGCTAAATGATCCAACAAAGTCATCATCATAACACTTAGGTAGGGAGCGTAATGATCATCCACAGCACTCACAATGGGTATTACTTTTTTTTCTTTCATTCATAATCTTCCTTTCAAAAAAACATTTAAAAAAATGTCGTATTTCACAGTAAGTTCTAATAAACATGTTATAGTCTTTTTTGACTTTTAGCAAATAAAAACCCTTATACAGACTAATTTTTATGCATCTTTTTGTATGAAACCTTCATTTTAACGGTTTTTACCGCATTTTATTTCACTTTTAATTAAAGAAGTATAGCAATAATATATAGATAGTGTATACTAAAAAAGACTTTATCATTTTCAGCATTCAATATATTATTTAAATTTTGCTATCATTTTATCTAAAAGAATACATACGAAATCGTTAACTATTTTATAAAAAGAAGGTCGTTCTATGAAAATATATCTCGTTTTAACCGATACAAACACACTGCTTTCCAAAACTATTAAATTTTATACTAAAGCTGATTACAACCATGCTTCCATTGCGTTGGACTCTTCTTTAAGAGATATGTACAGTTTTGGTAGAAAACGCCCTAATAACCCTTTTATTGCAGGGTTCATTCAAGAAGACTTGACTAGAGAATACTTTATACGCGCACAATGCAATATCCTTTCTTGCGATGTTACTTTAGAACAATTTACGTTGTTAACTAATTTAATTGGGTACTATGAGCAAACAAAAAATATGTATCACTACAATTTAATCGGATTAGTCACGCTTGCTCTTAATATCGATTTTAAACGTGACGATATGTTTTTTTGTTCTGAATTTGTTGCCACATTATTAGCTGACAGTAAAATTTATGATTTTCAAAAAGAAATTAATTTTATTACACCACAAGATTTAGAAGTGCTTCCTATTTTCGAATCCATTTATACTGGTTCGTTGTACGATTACTTAGCATCTACTCCAAATCAACTCTTGCAACCAGGTTTATTAACGCTTTCAAAAATTTAAACCGTTGCTGTCTTTTTATCGGTGAACACATATTTTAACCAAGCAAAGTGAGGATGTTTTTATGAACAATGAACGAAAGCATTATGAACATAAAGCTCAATACTATGAGACCGATCAAATGGGGATTATTCATCATTCTAATTACATACGTTGGTTTGAAGAAGCTCGTACAGATTTATTAGATTTTGTTGGATTTGGCTATGATCAAATGGAGGAAGCTGGCATTATTATTCCTGTTTTAGCTATTAATTGCGAATATAAATCAATGGTTTATTACAATCAAACCGTTTATATCATTCCAGCTATCCATTCTTTCAATGGAATTAAGTTAACCATTTCTTATCGAGTAATAGATAAACGATCAGGTGAACTAAAAGCAACTGGCGAAAGCAAGCATTGTTTTTTAAACGAAAATCACCGTCCTGTTTCTTTGAAAAAAGTTCATAAGCCTATCTATGATTTATTTAAAAGCCTTATTGGAAAAGACAGTATGACTAACGAATAAAAAAATCTGGACTACTCACTCATAAGAGTGAATAGTCCAGGTTTTTTTATTCATTTAACAAGTGGTTTAACGATAGAAGTCAAAACGACCTTTTTTAGCAACCGTTTTTACTCCACCTGTTTCCAACAACGAGCGATTTCCAATTACTTTTTTCATAACTGAAGCAGGGTAAGCTTTTAGATTGCGTCCCATTACTTCACCAATTGCTTGATTATTCCCAATAGAACAGACTGTACCTAATGCAGAGAAAGTAAATAACTTCAATGCCGTTCCTTTTATTTTAGCTTCTAAGTTATCTGCAGCATTGATTCCTTGTTTTAAAGCAATTTGTGCTGTTGGAGGGTATGGACGATTTGTTGTATTGTCCATGACTGCTGAACAATCTCCAATGATAAAGATTTCAGGATAACCAGGTGCTGTTAAATCATTTTCTACCATAACGCGGTTTCTTCTTTGTTCAAATCCAGAAGTTTCAACGATACTATTTCCTTTTACTCCTGTAGTCCATACGATTGTTTTAGCACGAACAGCTTTCAACTCACCAGCTTCTTCATAAATAACTGAATCTACTGTCAATTCTTTAATTGGAGTTCCAACAAGGAACTTAACTCCACGATTTTTTAGTTTTTGAATACCAAACTTAGACAATTTCTCATCAAACATTGGCAACAATTTAGACATCGCTTCTATACATGTAATTTGTACTTTTTCTGATGGAACACCGTATTCTTTAACTATTTTTGGCATTTGAAGAGTCAATTCACCAATGTATTCAATACTTGTGAATCCAGCTCCACAAACTGCAATACTTAAATAAGACTCATCTTGTGTTTCGTTATATTTAGAAAACTGAGTACGTAAGTGTTTGTCAACGGCTTCTGATGTTTCAATATTAACCATTGGTAAGCCAAATTCTTCTACACCTTTGATACCAAATGATTCAGATTCAAAACCTAATGCAAAAATTAGATAATCAAATGAAATTAATCCACCTTTTTCTAATTCTACTGTTTTTTCATCTTTATTTACAACAACAACGGTATCTTGTAAGAAAGTTGTTTGTTTAGGATCAACGACTGATTTAATCGGGTAACTAATTCTGTCTGCCTTATGTGCTCCACTTGCTACTTCATGTAAGTAAGTTGATTCATAATGGTAACTATTCTTGTTTACTAGTGTAATCTCAATATCCAAACGTTTGTTTTGAAGACTTTTTAATGCTCTCAGTCCCGCATAACCCGCACCTAAAATTACTACTTTTGTTTTACTCATTTTTTTGTTCTCTCGCTTTCTATATAACTATTTTCATTATTTTTTATCATTTGTTCACTAGGATTTTAACCCTACTATTTCAATCCATGATGCTTGTTATCTTTTATAAAAACATATAAAAGTATACTAGCAGGTTAAAAAAAGAACCGTATTTCTTTTTATTTTTATTGCATTTTAACTTGCAACCTTACTGAAAGGATTGAAATCAATCAAAGGTGGCTGGGAATAAAACGATTTACCTTTTCTCGACAACTCATCTCCTTAATCAAAATTTCTTATACTTGAATTGTCACACTTTGTTAACAATTCACAACCGCATAATTATGCTCTCTTAAAAAACAATTGTCAAGGGAAATTACTTATTTTTAATGATACTCATTTAATCTCTCATAATTTTTTTTTTCACTATCATTATTGACACACTATTAATCATACGATAAATTAATGTTTATGCTATAATCGTCTATAAGTTAAAAATTAAAAAAGAATCGTTGATTCTACTTGAAAGGAAAGAGCAATGCCAATTCATCCTATATGGAATCATTATCCAGAAATTAAAGAGGAATTAGCTGAAAGCTACGCAGTGATAGAAAAAGAAGTTCGCATTCGAAACAAAGAAGTTGAACAAGTTATTTTCGACTTATTGCATTCGGGTGGAAAACTATTACGTCCAGCTTATTTTATCTTATTCTCTCGTTTTGGAGATTCCCACACACATAAAAAAAATAAACAAATTACCTATACTGCTGCCTCATTAGAGGTATTGCATATGGCCACATTAGTTCACGATGACATCATTGATGATTCACCAACTAGACGAGGTATACAAACTGTTCAATCTAAATACGGAAAAGATATAGCTGTTTATACTGGCGATTTCTTGTTTGCCGTTTATTTTGGATTGTTAGCAGAAACAACAACCTCTATTTCTACTATTCGATTAAATGCTTTTGTTATGCGCCGCATACTATTGGGCGAATTAGATCAGATGCATTTACGCTACAATACTGATATAACCTTGCGTCAATACCTAAGAAACATCACTGGAAAAACAGCTCAACTTTTTTCTTTGAGTTGTTTACAAGGCGCTAAGATGGGAAACGCTGATTTAAAAACCATTACCAGTAGTCAACATATCGGTCATAACATGGGTATTGCTTTCCAAATGCTTGATGATATCTTAGATTACAAACAAGACAGTATGTCTTTAATGAAACCTGTCTTAGAAGATATGAAACAAGGTGTCTATTCTCTTCCTCTTATTTTAGCTTTGAGAGGTCATAAAAAAGAATTCAAACCGTATCTTTCAAAAGGACACGAGATGTCTCCTGATGATATTCAAAAAGTTGCTGATCTTGTTATGCAATACAGTGGAATTGAAGAAGCACAAGAACTTGCTGAGAGATATACGAATAAGGCTTTATCAGCCATTCAAAGCTTACCAGAACGCCCAGAAAAAGCGATTCTTTATGATTTGACTGAACGATTGTTAATCCGAAAATATTGATTCTTTTTATTTTTTCAATAAATAATAAATAAGCAGAAGCGAACTAAAGCTTCTGCTTATTTTATTTTTGATCTAACAAATTTTACATCATTTATTCTAGTGAAAACATGGTAAAAACTTTAATCGCCTTATTCCCCTCGGTCTAAACGATATAAACGTTGATATCGAGCATTATTAGCTAATAACTCTTGTGGGGTGCCTTGCATTTCAATTTTTCCATCTTCTATAAAAATGACTTTATCCATTTGATCTACCCCTTGAAGGTGGTGTGTAATCCAAATAATAGTCTTGTCTTTTAAAGTTGTAAACAATGTATCTAATAAGAATTGCTCAGTAATAGGGTCTAACCCCACTGTAGGTTCATCTAAAAGAACGATTGGAGCATCTTGTAGCAATATCCTAGCCAAAGCCAACCGTTGTCCTTCACCTCCGGAAAAACGAGCTCCTGCCTCTTCTACGGAGGTATCAAATCCTTCTGGCAAAGATGCAATCATTTCACCTAATCCAACTTGATGAAGCACATGAATCACTTCTTCATCACTAGCGTGAATATTGCCTAGTCGAACGTTATTCATGACAGACGTATTAAATAAGTGTGGACTCTGGCTAATAACACCAATCCAATTAGAAACCTCATCTTCTAATTCATTCGTTGGGACTTGATTTAACGTAATCATGCCAACTTGTGGAACCAAGTCACCTCTGAGTAATTTCCCAATTGTACTTTTTCCAGCTCCACTCTTTCCAAGAATAGCTATTTTTTTTCCTTTAGGAATAGTTATAGTTAAGTCATCAATTACTTTCTTACCTTGTTTTTCATATGAGAAAATTACTTTTTCAAACTGAATTTTTTTGAATCCAGTTTCTTTTAACGCTTGTCTCTCTTTAGTAAAAGCTTCTGTTGAAGTTGTTTTAATCGTTGGCAATCCGTTCATTCGTTTGATCGAATCTTCATAAATGGTTAGTTCAGAAACAGCGTCTGGAATTGTCGCAAATGCATCAATTAATGGAAAAACTGCTAAGACAAAAGCGGCTATCCAGTTTGCGGCTCCTCCTTGGTTCCCTTGAAAGATTGAACTTGTCCAGATTAAGACAACAACCGCAATCAAGCCAAATGTTACTTGCAAAATAAAATCTCTTACACGGTTAAATCGTTTAATGTCATAGTCTTTTTCACGATTAGCTTGTTCATTGGCTTCATAGCTCTTTAGAAAATCATCTTTGCGGCCACTAAACAACCAATCTCCAACACCTAAAACAGCATCTGTCAATTGATCATACAAATCATTTCGAGCTGTTTTTTGAGAATACATTTTTGCCCCATTAACTAATATCGAAACTAATGGCAATAAAACAACTACCACAGCCAACATGAATACCATCAAAAGAGCAAACGGAATTGAAAACCAACCTAACGCTACTACAACAACAAAATAAATAACCCATGAAATCAATGTTGGAAAAATCGTTCTTAAATAAAGATTTTGAATATGGTCAATGTCCTCCGCTAAAATAGCTAGGATATCACCGGTTTTGTGTTTTCCTTTAACAAAAACGGCGTCTTGTTCTAATGATTGATATAATTTCACTCGTAAATCAGAAGTCATTTTTAAAACCCAATTGTGACTGGTTAAGCGTTCAATGTACCGAAATACTGGTCTGCTTATCCCAAAAGCTCGTGTTAACACAATCGGCACGTAAACGAGCATAATATTTTCAGGTATACTAGCAGATTTACTAATTAAGAATCCTGATATAAACATCAAAGCACTGCCACTAAAGAGAGTCATAAATCCTAAAAATAAAACAAGAAACAATAACTTGCGGTACTTAGCCATAAATGGTTTAACCCAAGTATCTTCGATAAAAGTCGCACGCATAGTTAGTAAACTTTTTTTAATCACGTGGCTTCTCTCCTCTCATTTGATTCATTAGGTTTACATATGGTCCATTTTTAGCTAATAGTTCTTCATGTGTACCTGCATCAACTATTTTCCCGTGATCTAATACTAAGATGTAGTCCATTTCGTTTGTCCAATGCAAACGATGTGTTGAGAATAAAACTAAGTGTTTTTCCATTAATGGTAAAATGCTTTCTTTTAAAGCTACTTCTGTTTCAATATCTAAATGAGCTGTAGGCTCATCAAACAACAAAATTTTACGTTCTGGGTCAAGGAAGGCTCGTGCAATCGATATTCGCTGCGCTTGTCCTCCACTCAACATTCGACCACTCTCACCAATAATTGTGTGAATCCCATTAGGTAATTCTTCAACAAAACCGGCTAATCCTGCTTTTTTTATCGCTTCTAAAACAGCTTGGTCTTCAGAATTAGGCATATAAAACCGGACATTATTAGCTAACGTATCGTGAAAAATGTAAGGCTTTTGAGGAATATAAATGATTTCTTTTTGCCAATTGCGTTGCGCAAAATGTGGGATGCTAACCTGGTTTAATTCAATAGAAACTCCCTCGTTTGGTTGTAAGAAACCTCCTATTGTATCAATAAATGTAGACTTTCCTGAACCACTAGCTCCTATCAAACCGATTTTTCCATATCCTTTCCAGTTAAAATCAATATTGGAAAGTGCCGGTTGCCCTTGCTCATCATGATGAACAGACATTCCTTTGATTGTTAATTCGCTTGTTTCATCCCATTTAGCTTGCTCAACAGATAAAATTTGTGTAGCTGTTGGTGCTTTTATTTCTAATATATTTAGAATGGCTCCCATTGCATTTTTGCCATCCAAGGTTGCGTGGTAATCACTTGAAAACTCTCTAACAGGCAAGAAAAATTCAGGTGCCAAAATTAAAACGGTTAGTGCAGGAAGCAATGTCATGCCCCCTTCTAATAAGCGCAAACCTAAGAATAAGGCAATCAACGCAATAGATAATGTTGTAAAAAAATCTAATGCAAATGTCGATAAAATAGCAATCTTTAACGTACTCATTGTCGCTTTTCGATAATTTTCACTAACTTCATGAACATTTTTGCTGTATTTTTTACTTAAACCTAAGAGTTTAAGAGTTTCTAGTCCTTGTAAAGCATCTACAAAATGATTAGATAAGACTTTATATGTCGCATATTGTCGATCCGCTTTTTCGCGTGCTGCATATCCTAGTATAACCATAAATAAAATAATCACTGGAAAAACGACAATCATTGTGATGCCAGAGTCTTTGTCTAATGTAAAGACATACACTAAAACAATCCAAGGGATAATCATCATGTTCATCATTTTAGCAAGAAACAACGTGATGTAATTTTCTACTTGACGTATACCTTCTAAAGCCATTGTAACAACATTACCAGTCCCTGATTTTTGGACTACTTTTGGACCTAAAGAAAAAACTTGATTCAATAATTCTTTTCTTAATTCTTTCCCTTTTTGATAAGAAAACTTGTCTAACATTTTTTCTCGGATAACGGTTAGAAGATGACGTCCAGCAAACGACAAGAAAAAAAGTATGATTACTTTTGTTTGTGCAGTTAGTCCTTCACCATTCCATAAACCAGTAATTGAAAGAGCTAAATATCGGGCTTGAAAGACAATCATAAAAGCCTGCAGGAAAGAAATTCCTGCAAGCATCATCATAATCTTTTTCATACCAGATAAACTCATTAAGCGTTTATCCATCATAATTAATATTTCACCACATCATCTTTCTTGATCCGTTGTTTAAACACATGATAAGTCCAACCTTGGTAAGCTAAGACAAATGGTAAAACAGTTAACGACATCCAAGTCATTACTTTCAGAGTATAAGGTGTACTAGAGGCATTCACAATCAAGATATCATTTGCTGACGAGATAGAACTAACCATCACGCGCGGGAATAAACCAACAAATAATAAAGCAACTAAGCTAATTAATGTGAACCCACTCGTAATAAAGGCTAATAACTCTTTGCCTTTGTAAACGCCGTAAGTTGCAAGCAAGCTCAAGATAACCATTAACGCTAATAAAGAAGTTGTAGCCACAAAGTGCATTTTGAAGAAGTCCGTTGATGTATATAACAGAATCGCAAAAACGATTAAGCCAGCGAATAATACAAAATACAATTTTTTAGCATAATTAGTTGCACGTACGCGGATATCGCCAAGGGTTTTTAAACTAATATAGTTTAATCCATGTAAGAAGCAAAGCAATGTTAAAGCTATTCCACCCACTACTGAGAATGGTGTGAAATAATCTGTAAAAGTAGCTAACATATTGCCTTCTTGATCTAAAGGCATACCTTGAACCATGCTTGTAAACATTAAACCAAAGAAAAAAGGTGGAATAATACTTCCAATAAACAATGTCCAATCCCATATTGAACGACCTTTTTCAGTTTCCATTTTTGAACGGAATTCAAAAGAAACGCCTCGGATAATTAATCCGAATAAAATCATTAGTAGAATCAAGTAATACCCACTAAATAAAGAAGCATACCAGTGAGGAAAAGCAGCAAACATAGCTCCTCCTGCTGTAATCAACCAAACTTCATTCGCATCCCAGACGGGTCCAATCGTTCCAATGAGCTGATCTCTTTCTTCTTTATCTTTTGCTAACAAATGAGTGGACATACCCACTCCGAAATCAAATCCTTCAAGGAAAAAGAAACCTGCAAACAATATACCTATTAACAAGAACCAAAGAAGTTGCAATGTACTTAAGTCAGCCATTATTTAAATGCCTCCTTTTCAAATGGATCATCGTTCTTTTTATTGTGTTTGTCTTCATCTTTTTGAATAGCATATGGACCAGCTTTTACTTCTTTTCTTACGAAGTAAACCATTACTCCTCCAAGAATAGAGAATAACAAGAAATAAACAATGTTACTTGTCATTAATGAAGCAACTGAAACATTTGGTGACACACTATCGGCCATTGTGTATAGTCCATAAACGGTCCAAGGGAAACGTCCCAATTCTGTAATCAACCAACCAGTTGTATTCGCAATGAACGGGATAAACAAAGTGAATCCAATAATATATAGCAACCAGTTCATTTTCATTAATGTTTTCTTGCGCATACTGAACCATAGACCTGCCATAGCAACTAACACTAATAAAGCGCCACTACCTGCCATAATTCTAAAACTCCAGAATAGCGTTTTAACCGGTGGGTAATAATCCATCTCACCATGCTCAGCTATTAATTCTTCGTTGATACTGTTCATTCCAGGAATAGATCCTTCAGGCTTATTAAACGCTAAAATACTTAACAAATAAGGAACCTCAATTGACCAATTTGTTTCTTTTTTATCTGTATCTGGAAATCCAATCGCAGTCCAAGCAGCTGGATCACCCGAATCTTCATACAAACCTTCTGTTGCAGCAAACTTCATTGGTTGATCAGCTATTAAAGCTTGAGTTTGTATGTGTCCAGTTGCGCCAGACATCATCGCTCCAACTAATCCAATCATCAACCCTAAGTTCAATGATTTACGGTTGAACTCGATATCTTTTTTAGCAATCAATCTAAACGCAGCTAAACCTGCGACGAAAAATCCTCCTAGAAGAATAGCTCCCGACAAGACGTGAGATATTTCGTACCAAACTTTTGGATTCGTCAACAAAATACTAAAATCATTCAATTCAGCACGGCCATTGTTAATGACGTAACCAACTGGGTGTTGCATAAAGCTGTTTGCAACTAAAATCCAAAATGCTGAAAGTACCGCACCCAGGACAACTAACCACATAAATAAAGCATGAACTTTTTTGTTAAATTTATCCCAACCAAACATCCATAACCCAATAAATGTTGATTCTAAGAAAAAGGCCATTAAAGCTTCCATGGCAAGTAACGATCCAAATATATCTCCTACGAAACGAGAATAATCAGACCAGTTCATTCCAAATTGGAACTCTTGAATGATTCCGGTAACTACCCCTACTGCAAAACTTAATAGGAATATTTTACCCCAAAACTTAGCCATGTCTTTATACATGTCATCTTTTTTAACAACATAAATTGTTTCCATAATAGCAACTGCTAAACCAAGCCCTATTGATAGCGGCACAAAGAAATAATGAAATACTGTCGTCATAGCAAATTGGAACCGAGCAAGCGAAAGAATATCAAAACTCATTTAAAAACCCTCCTTCAATTTCTAGCCTTCTTCTTTTTTTGAATCGGACTTTTTTTCTTCTATTTTAAAACTGCATTTCCCATTATAGCCCTTCTGCCGATAATTACAATGACAATAATTGAATCCTAGTGATATATTCACAGCTTTTTCAATTCTTTTATCTTTTGTTGTTAGCTCGAACTATGTAAAAAAAATCCTATCTTCGATATCTACTTGTGTAAAAAATAATAGCGGTAAATGGAATGTCTTTCAACAAATACTTAACTAGCTAAAGAACGTCGTTTTCATAGTAAACAACGAATCTTAACTAGATAAACTTACCTTTTTTTATATTTTTTGAGAAAGTACACCATCTTCAATTTTATAAACTCGATCACAATATGTCAACATTCGTTCATCATGAGTAACCATGATAGCGGCTTTTTTTCTTGATTTCACTTCTTGAGCTATTAATTTCACTACCTCTATAGCTCTTTTTGTGTCTAAGTTAGCTGTTGGTTCATCTGCCAATATGAGTTCTGGATCATTCATAAATGAGCGGGCGATAGCGACTCTTTGACGCTCTCCACCAGATAACTCATTTGGGAATTTTTTTATTTTATTAGCCATTCCTAAATCTGATAACAAATCGATAGCAGATTTTTTATCATCATCTGTCACCTTACCGTTCATTCTTTTAACAATTAACAGTTGATCTAAGACCGTCAAATACGGAATCAAATTAGATGTTTGTAAAATGAACCCAATTTGTTCCAGTCGCACCTTAGATAGTTCTTTTTCTTTTAAGCTAGAAATATTGACATCATTAATCAATACTTCTCCTTTTGATGGCTGGAGTAATGCTCCTGAAACAGATAAAAACGTACTTTTACCAGAACCAGAAGGTCCAATAATGGCTATAAATTCGCCTGGTTCTACTGCTAATGAGACATCATTTAAAGCAATCGTTTCGAATTCGCCTTCTTGATAAATTTTTGAGACATTCTTCAAATGTAATCCTGTCATTATTCTGCCCTCCCTAACGCTGTCAATGGATCTATCTTCGCTATTTTTAATACAGAAAAGAATGAACTAACGACACTGATCGCTAATAACACTAAACTATATGAAATGACTAATGAATTGATTAAGTTAAATGGCATAGAATCAGGCAAGATAGCAGCTGTTAAGTAAGTTAAAGCTACACCTATCAAGATACTAACTGCTGATAAAATGAATACTTGCGAAACAACTGACTTGATAATAAACCAATTGCTTCCTCCAATAGCTTTCATCACACCAAATTGTTGTGTTTTTTGACTAGTTAAAATGTAAAAGAACACCGCAATGACAATTGCAGAGATAACAATTAAGAATCCTAACATCATCGAAATGGTGCCATTTTCTGCTGCATATCCTGGAACAGCATTAATCGATTCTTTCTTAGTACCTACTTGAACAGCGTCAATAGATTGTTCTATTGCTGCTGGATCAGCATCTTTTCCTTGAATCAAAATACTACTGACAGCATCTGTTATGCCGTTATCTGATCCTGGGGCTGCGTATTTGTAATCACGTAATTTTTCTAATGAAGAGAAAACAACGGGTTGATGACTCAAAGATTGATTCTTAGTGAAACCAATTATTTCCATCTCTTGTGTTGAGCCGTTTATCGTTAATTTATCTCCTAATTCAAATCCTTCAACTTTTAAGGAATCATCTACAATAACTCCTGAAGGACTTTTTTCTTGTAAAGCTCTTCCTGAAGTGACCTTAGGTTCCATAAATGATCCTGGACGAATACCCGCTATCAAAACATCTACTTTGGAAGCCTTATCTTCATCGCTGCCTTTTTGACGAATGGATGCTGATGCCGTACTAATTGGAGCGACAGCCTTGACGCCATCTTCTTTTAATAATTCTTTTGCTGCTGATTCTGATAATAGTGATTTAGAAAAAGAAAAATCTGACTTTTCTTCATACATCGCATAATCAACATCAGCATATTTTAACGTTGCTGCGCCTAAATCAGATAGACCATTCCCTAATCCTGCTAAAAAGAACACTAACCAAGAGATTAGAACAATAATTAAACTAATCATTAGAAAACGTCCTTTTGAATACATTAATTCTTTTAGTGCTAAAAACATATTATAAGCCTCTTTTCAAATAAACTAACTCGAAAGTTGTAACCTCATTGTAACTCAAAGTTACACAAGTGTCACCTTATTTTTCAAAAATACCCTGACAAATTATTTCTTGTAGAAATTTTGCTCGTTCTTCTTGCGAAAGTCCTGACCGATTGGGAATTGTGACACTATGAAAAATAAGTTCAATAATAAGGCTTGTCGGAATTAAACTCTTGATATGTCCTTTATCTTGACCAACTTGAATAAACTCTTGAATTTGCTCAAAAAAATGTTTGTGCAATACACGAGATTGCCCCTTTTTTTCTTTTATTTTGTCACTATCCATTTTCCCATCACTCGGAATCATAAATGAAATTTGATGAACATCACTGTATTCAAAAATTAAAGCAAATAATTGCTGAAATTGGGAAGGATAATCTGAAATCCAATCCATTCTATCAAGATCTTCTACCATTTTCTCCATTTCAGAAACCATGTAGTCATAGATTAATTCATCTTTGTTCGTATAATATTTATAAATAGCTGCTCGAGACACCTTTAACGAAGCTGCTAATAATCCAAATGAAAACTTATCATAACCCACGGATAGCAATAATTTATGTGTCTCCATATAAATATCTTCTGTTGAGAACTTTTTTTCTCTAGCCATTAAACACCACTCCTTTTATTGATTCGACTTTGACAGTATACCATCAATAGTGCTTGTTGGACTAGAAGTGAACTGAGAGTGTTTCAGTAACACGTTCGTTTTTTATTATTTTTTTGATCGAGTAGGAGGAGCCTTACGGCTCCGACCTCTCACACCACCGTACGTACCGTT
>JAVWJE010000049.1:0-1501 GCA_036639135.1 Carnobacterium sp.
GATTGTTTTAGAAAGTATTGAAAATAGTACTTGGATTTATATAGAACACCATATCTATATAATAGCTTTGTTAGGTTTAATGTCATTCTATTCATTAGAGCATTTAGTGAAAAAATCTAAAAATAATGCGTTATTTGAAAAACTAAATGAAGGTAATCCTTATATTTTTTGGATTCAAATAACTTCTTTCTTTCTTTATAATGCTATTATTGGGTATCTTTTGGCTACAGAAGAATTTGAAAGTCCTTTAAGTTTATTCTTTTATTTTATCGCCTTAAGTGTGCATTTTATGACGAATGATTGGTCTTTAAGAGAAGTTCACGAAAGAAATTATGATAAGTATGGTAGGTTCGTTTTAGCTTTTGCTCCAATTATTGGTTGGTGTATTGGCATATTTACTGAATTAAATGACTTTATCATCACAATTTTGTTAGCTTTTGTTTCAGGAGGACTTATTTTAAATGCGTTGAAAGATGAACTATCTGAAGTTGAAAACAGCCATCTTATTAGTTTGTGGGCAGGTTTAGTCATCTATACGCTTCTTCTATTGCTAACTTAACAATGCTAGTAAAGGTTTGATAAAAGATAACATATAAGGAATTTATTTTAATAACAATTTAAGGAAGAATAAATTTGGATCAGTTAAAAAATAAGCTATAACATCAAAACTTTCCTTTATTCCTGGAATGGCTAAACTAACTTTGGGTGAGCCAGATTTTAATACACCTGAACACATAAAAGTTGCTGGAATGAATGCTATTAAAGAAAATTATACTCACTATGCTCCGACTGCAGGAGAGCTTCCGTTAAGAGAAGCTGCTTCTACTTTCTTAAAAGAAAAATATGATCTGGATTACAAAGCTGATAAAGAAATATTGGTAACAGCAGGTGCAACAGAAGCGATATTTGCAGCTTTATTCGGGGTGTTAAATCCTGGCGAAAAGGTATTGATACCAACACCAATTTTTCCAGGTTACATACCCATTACGATTCTAAGAAGGTGTACGCCAGTTTTTATTGACACTTCTAGTAATAACTTTGGTCTTTCTCCAGAAATGTTAAAAAAGCTTTTTTAAGCGTGGAGAAAGTATTAAAGCTTGTTGTGTTGAATTATTATAATAATCCCACAAAGGTTAGATACATAAGAGATAAAATGGTAAGTTTAACTAATGAATTAAAAAAATATAATTTATTCTGTAATAAAATTTATAACGGATTTATTTGTAATGGAACGCTTATTTCAATTGCTAAATGCCTATCGAAACATAATGGTTTCTCAAAAGCTCATGCTATGACTGGAGGGAGAATATGATTCTTTGAGGAAATGCAGAAATTATATAAGAAATAAATAAAACTCATCAGTTCTTAATTGCTTTTACGGCAACAATACCTCAAAAACGGCTTTAGCTGCATATGAAGATAAAAAAATGATAGGTAAGTTAAGAGAAATGAATACAGAAAAAGACTTGACTATGTTCATGAACAGGTACGAAAATTAGAA
>JAVWJE010000049.1:1511-15131 GCA_036639135.1 Carnobacterium sp.
TCCTAAACCAAATGGAGTTTTTTACATATTTATAAAAATACTGAAAAGGTATATCCAAAATAGTATAAGCTTTGCATAGACATAGTGATCTTAATTTATTCTTTTAAAGAAACAAACTAAAATAACTATTGATTAATAATGAGTGTTTCTGGATAATAGAGAAGGAAGTTTAAATGCAAGAAATATTATAAGTTGAGAAAGCTTTTTAGATAGATTTCTTTTGAATGGGGGAAAAATTTTGGATGTTAAGTTAATGTTGTTCCAATTTTTAGGAGGACTAGGAATCTTCTTATTTGGAATTCAGTTAATGGGAGATGGATTAAAAAAATCTGCGGGTGATAGCCTGAGAGAATTGTTAAACCGATTTACATCTACTCCTTTTAAAGCTGTATTAACAGGGATATTAGTGACAGTTTTAATACAAAGTAGTTCTGGAACAACTGTTTTAACTGTTGGTTTAGTTAGTGCCGGTTTTATGAAGCTTCGTCAAGCTATCGGAGTTATCATGGGGGCAAATATAGGAACGACTATTACTGCATTTATAATAGGAATTAATGTAGGAGAATACGCCCTTCCTATTTTAGGAATAGGCGCGATATTACTCTTTTTCTTTAAGAAACAAGTAATTAATAATGTTGGACAAATTATGTTTGGCTTCGGTGCATTGTTTTATGGATTAGAACTAATGGGAAGCGGAATGGCGCCTCTTGAACATCTACCAGCTTTTAATGATCTGATGATTAATCTATCTAATCACCCTATTATCGCAGCATTTACTGGAACAGGAATGACACTTGTCATGCAAAGTTCTAGTGCAACTGTTGGTATCTTGCAAAAGCTCTATATGCAAGGAAGCGTTTCTCTTCCTGCAGTGTTGCCAATTTTATTTGGAGACAATATTGGGACGACAATTACAGCTGTTTTAGCGACTATTGGAGCCAGCACTGCTGCAAAAAGAACTGCGGGCGCTCATGTTCTTTTTAATGTTATCGGTACAATTATTTTCTTGATATTCCTTAACCCCTTTACTGGTGTAGTTGTATGGATTAGTCAAAGCTTAAATTTAAATCCTGCATTACAAATAGCTTTTGCTCATGGTTTATTTAATATAGGAAATGTACTAGTACAGTTTTGGTTTATTGGTAATATCGCTAAATTGATGGAAAAGATTATACCTGGAAAAGACGCTGTTGTAGAATATGATACCACTACTTTAGATACAAAATTCATCCAAATTTCTCCTAACTTAGCTTTAAATCAAGCAAAATTAGAAATTAATCAGATGAGTAAATTTGCTATTGAAGAATTTCAGTATGCCTTTACTTATTATCGAGACCAAAACGAAAAAGATTTAGATATCTTAGTAAACTTAGAAGAAGCTGTTAATAATATTGATAGGCGTTTAACTGAATATTTAATGGTTGTTTCTGCTGAAAAATTAACGGTAGCAGAATCAAATGAGTTAAGTGCTTTAATCGATGTTATGAAGTATCTAGAACGTATTGGAGATCATAGTGAAAATATCGCTAAAAATATTAAAGATATTATCAAAATAGATAAGAAGACTAAATCTAGAAATAAAGAAAAAGGACGTTCTAGTGTAGAAAAGCCATTACTTTATGATAAAGATGTTGTTGAAATGTTTGAGATGGTAGAATCTATAGTAAAAAATGCTATTCTTGCTTATGAAGAAGAGGATAAAGAACTTGCCGATAAAGTGATCAGTCAAGATCCATTAATTAATATGATGGAAATAAAAATGCGCAAAAAATATATCGAATCAGTTAATAATGGTTCTGAACGTTCTGGTGATGGTATTCTCTTTATTGATATTGTTTCAAGTTTAGAGAGAATTGGTGATCATTCTGTTAAAATTGCTCGACACGTTGAAACGAAACAATCAAATTACTCTATTTCAGATACATTTGAAAAAACAAAAGAAAAATTCTTTACTTTTGATAATGACTAAAATAAATTTGTTATAGACTCAGATGAGGTTAATTTAGCTAGTATCAAAATGATTGTAAATAGAATAGAACAAATATGAGACAACAAGAGCGAAAGACCTTTTGTTGTCTTTTTAGGCTTTTCACTCATTTGATAATAATGAATAAAGTTTAGTTTTATTTACGAATGTCAGCTATTTGTTGTATACTTGTACCGAAAGACTCGTTATTTATTTGAGGTAGGAGTGAACTTAGATGGATTTTTGGCTTGATCTAAATAAAACAACAGAAGAAATTGCTCAAGATTTACTAGGTTGTCTAATAGTGAAAAATACCAAAGAAGGTATAAGTTCAGGCTGGATTGTTGAAACAGAAGCTTACTTGGGGGAGATAGATAAGGCCGCTCATAGTTATGGGTTAAGAAGAACACCTAGGCTAGCTTCTATGTATAAAGAGCCGGGAACGATTTATATTTATTCAATGCATACCCATCAGATGTTAAATTTAGCGGTACAAAAGACAGGTGTCCCACACGCTATTTTGATTCGTGCTATTGAACCTTACACAGGAATTGAACTTATGAAACAAAGAAGAAAAAAAGAGGGTTATTTACTATCTAATGGTCCCGGAAAATTAACAGAGGCAATGGGAATAGATCAAACGGATAATGGCACTCAGATTACTGATGAACCGTTGTATTTATCCCAATCTAAGCGGAGAGTGCCTAAAGAAATAGGTGTTTCTGCTCGGATAGGTATTCCCAATAAGGGTATTTGGACAGATGCTTTATTGCGTTATACGGTGTCAGGAAATCCTTATATTTCTGGAAAAAAAGGGAAAGTAGATAGTGATTTTGGTTGGAAAGAAACTGGTAAACATACAAATATGAGAAAAGAGGAATGAACATGACAAAACAGAATATAATTGATTACTTAGATAGCGCATTAAGTGAAGCTAACTTGGAATTTGACTGGTCAATCGAATGGAAAAAAAGACAACACGTCATCGAAGTTACATTTACACTATATGCAGAAACAGCTCCTGAATTAATTATTCAAGATGTTGAAGGAACGGTTAATACAGAAAATATCATTCAATTTGAAGATGCTGTTTGTTTTTACAGTACTGAAAAATCGAAAATTATATTAGATGATTATTTAGTAACTTTCCCTTTTGACTTTAAAAAAGGTATTGAAAAAGGGTACATTGATGCATTTGTAAAAATGTTGAGAATTGTAGCAACTGAAGGGCAATCCGATTTGCTTGATTTTGCTACTGATTCTACTATTGAAACATTTGAAATGGAATGGAATCAAGCCAATTTTGAACAAACTATTCAAACATTGAAAGATACTAACCGCTACAATATGGAAAAAATAGAATACCCAAAATTTTAAGGTATTTAATAAGTTAATAAATTAAAAGGGGACAATGAATAAAATGAATTGGATTGAAGTAAGTGTACAAACAGCGACTGAATCTGTAGATGCTGTTTCAAATATTTTAATTGAAGCAGGTTCAGACGGAGTTTCTATTGAAGATAGTCAAGACTTTTTAAATGTTCCAGATGATGGATTTGGGCAAATATGGGCTTTAGACCAAGCTGATTTTCTTGAAGAAGGTGCACTTGTTAAAGCATACTTTTCAGAAAGTATCTTTAAGCCAGAAATGATAACTAGTGTTAAAGAACAAATTCTTAACTTAAAGTCAATAGGATTAATGATTGAACCCAATATCCTTACAATTTCAGAAGTAGCGGAAACGAATTGGGCTACAGCTTGGAAGCAGTATTACCATTCTGTTAAAATCACACGCTTCTTAACAATTGTTCCTAATTGGGAAAAATATGAACCACAACATCCTGATGAACGTATTATTAAATTAGATCCGGGGTTAGCTTTTGGAACAGGTACGCACCCTACAACTATACTATCTCTTCAATCATTAGAAAATAGTATAAGAGGAAACGAGACTGTGCTAGATGTCGGAACAGGATCTGGAGTATTAAGTATCGCTGCTAAAGCATTGGGAGCAGGCAAAGTTTTTGCGTACGATTTAGATGATATTGCTGTTAAATCAGCTTATGATAATATTATGTTAAATGATTATGCATTAGACGTGGAAATTGCTGCAAATAATTTATTGCAAGATATTGAAATCAGTGCAGATATCGTAGTAGCTAATATCCTTGCTGATATTATTTCGACTTTAATTCCTCAAGCTTGGTCTGTTTTAAAACCGGGTGGTTTATTTTTAACATCTGGAATTATTGACACAAAAAAAGAAATGGTTTTATCTCAATTGAAAGATCAAAATTTTGAAATAATCCAACTATTAAAAATGAAAGATTGGGTTGCAATTATAGCTAAAAAACCTGAAATGGACGAATAATATGCAACGTTATTTTATCTCTGAAGAACGCACATCTACGTACCAAACGACAGATATTATTTTGTTTGGTGAACAATACCATCATATTACTCGTGTTATGAGAATGGAGATTGGAAACCGTGTTTATTTAGTTTTTCCAGATCAACAAGCGATTGTAGCAAAAATTGTAAAAATAGAAAGTGATTTTGTTGCTTTAACGTGGGTATCAGATGAAGAAAGCAAAAAAGAATTGCCAATTGAAGTGTCGATTGCTAGTGGACTACCAAAGGGTGATAAGTTAGATTATATCATTCAAAAAGGAACAGAATTAGGAGCGTCCTTTTTCATTCCTTTTCAAGCAAATTATTCTATAACAAAGTGGGATAAGAAAAAGAGTGAAAAAAAGATTGCTCGTCTTAATAAAATAGCTCAAGAAGCAGCCGAACAATCTCATAGGACTCGAATTCCAAAAATATCACCCGTTTTATCTTTCAAAGAGTTGCTTAATTTAGCTCCTTCTTATGATGCCTGTTTAGTTGCATATGAAGAAAGTGCTAAAGAAGGTGAAGCTTTAAACTTTGCAAAAACTTTAGATAAGTTACAGCCAAATGATAAGGTATTGGTTGTGTTTGGCCCTGAAGGTGGATTGAGTCAGAATGAAATTGACTCTCTTGCCATAGTTGGGATGACGGTCTGTTCATTAGGACCAAGAATATTAAGGACAGAAACAGCTCCTTTGTATGTCTTAGCTGCTATTTCTTATCATTTCGAGTTGAATAAAAAGCCCTAGTTTCTCTCAAATATTAAAAACTGAATAAACATAGAGCTATTAAGTGGAAAAGTGTCGTTGACTCGACACTTTTTCGTTATTTATATGGAGAGAAACAATCTAACTTACTTACTTACTTACTTATTAACCTTGTTTATTATTAGTATTGTAATGGTTGGTGTAACTCGCTCAAGCATTGAACTAAACATTTTTTAACGGTATAATAGTAGGAAGATATTAATTTTAACCTGTTTTTAATAACGGTTTACTTTTTTTGGAAGTGAAATAAATAGATTCTTACCATTAAACAATAAGATTAACTAAAAAAGAAGGTGACAATATGCCAAAAAATAAAATATATACATCTCAAGAAGTTATTGCTTTGACCGTTGGATATATGAACAGCAGTCATGTTGCTTTTGTGAAAAAAGCGTGCGATTATGCAACAAAAGCTCATGAAGGACAGTTACGAAAATCTGGAGAAGCTTATATTATTCATCCTATTCAAGTTGCTGGTATATTAGCTGAACTAAAAATGGATCCAGTAACTGTTGCGACCGGCTTTTTACACGATGTAGTAGAAGATACTGACATCACATTTGAAGATATTTCAAGGGAGTTTACGCCTGAAGTAGCTATGTTAGTTGATGGGGTAACAAAACTAGGGAAAATTGAATTCAAATCACATGAAGAACAACAAGCAGAAAATCATCGTAAGATGTTATTAGCGATGGCAAAAGATTTACGCGTTATCATGGTTAAACTCGCAGATAGACTTCATAATTTACGTACATTAAAGTATCATAGACCAGATAAACAAAGAAGAATTGCCAATGAAACATTAGAAATTTATGCACCGTTAGCTGATCGATTAGGCATTAACAAAGTGAAGTGGGAGTTAGAGGATACTTCTTTACGTTACTTAAATCCTCAACAATATTATCGGATTGTCCATTTAATGAATTCTAAAAGAGAAGAGCGAGAATCATATATCTCAAATACTATTCAAATTATCCAGGATTCTGTTGACGAACTAAGTATACATGCTGATATTTATGGTCGTCCAAAACATATCTATTCTATTTATACCAAAATGAAAGATCAAAAAAAACAATTTAACGAGATATATGATTTACTGGCGATACGCGTTATTGTCGATTCTATTAAAGATTGCTATGCTGTTTTAGGTGCTGTCCATACTCGCTGGAAACCTATGCCTGGGAGATTTAAGGATTACATTGCGATGCCGAAATCAAATATGTACCAATCTATTCACACAACTGTTATTGGTCCTAACGGAAGACCAGTAGAAGTTCAGATAAGAACGGAAGAAATGCATCAAGTTGCTGAGTATGGTGTTGCTGCGCATTGGGCATACAAAGAAGGCATCACTAAAAGAATGGAAAGTACAGATGTAGGAGAAAAAATATCTTGGTTTAGAGATATCTTAGAACTACAAAGCGAATCCAATGATGCTAGTGATTTTATGGAAAGTGTGAAAGGCGATATTCTTAAAGATAAAGTTTACGTTTTCACTCCTAAAGGGGATGTAAGTGAACTGCCTTCAGGAGCTGGACCCTTAGATTTCGCTTATCATATCCATACTGAAATTGGGAATAAAACAATTGGAGCAAAAGTCAATGGCAAAATAGTTCCCTTAAACTATAAGTTAAAAACGGGTGATATTATTGAGATTTTAACTTCACCAAATTCATCTGGTCCAAGCCGCGATTGGATTAGTGTCGTTTCAACTAGTAAAGCAAAAAATAAAATTAAACGTTTTTTTAAATTGCAAGACCGTGAAGAAAATATCATAAAGGGACGGGAATCACTTGAAAAGCAACTACAAGAAATGCAATTTCTTCCTAAAGATTTTTTAACAAAACAAAATATAAAGGTACTTTCAGATCGTTTTAATTTCACCGCTGAAGAAGACTTATACGCGTCTATTGGATTTGGTGAAGTCACTGCTTTAGCTGTTGCTAATCGATTGACTGAAAAAGAAAGACGTGTAAGAGAAAATGAAAAGAAAGCTCTAGAAATTGATACTATCGAAGTGAAATCAAAAAAAGAAACGGATAAAATCAAAGTTCGTCATGAAGGCGGAATTGTTATCCAAGGTGTCGATAATTTGCTAGTAAGAATTAGCCGTTGTTGTAGCCCTGTTCCAGGAGATCCAATTGTAGGCTATATTACCAAAGGAAGAGGAATTTCCATCCATAGAGCTGATTGTCCTAATGTGAAAGCTGCAAAAGATGCTGAGAATCGTTTAATTGATGTGGAATGGGAAGATACTTCCTCTCAAGGACAAGAATATGATGCAGATCTTCAAATTGAAGGCTATAATCGTTCGGGTTTGCTTAATGAAGTATTACAAGTTGTGAATGGCATGACGCGTAACTTAAATAATGTCAGCGGCAAAGTAGACAATAATCGAATGGCCACTATTACGTTGACTGTAGGAATCCCAAATTTAAATCATCTAGAAAGAATTATCGATAAGATTAAAATGATTCCGGATGTCTACAACGTTCATAGAATATCATCTTAATTAAGAACATTGATTAGGATAGAAAAGAGGTTAGTTTTGAGGATAGTTATTCAAAGGAGTAAGAAAGCAGAAGTAAAAATAGGAAATGATCGTGTTGGAAGTATTGAACAAGGTTTAGTCTTGTTAGTAGGAATTGAATCTGCTGACACACAAGAAGATGTTGATTACCTAGTGAGGAAAATAGTAACTATGCGCATCTTTTCAGATGAATCAGATAAAATGAATCTTTCTGTTCAAGATGTTAAAGGGGATATTTTATCCGTTTCTCAGTTTACGTTACATGCAGAAACTAAAAAAGGAAACCGTCCAAGTTTTATCCAAGCGGCAAAGCCAGAAGTGGCTATTCCTTTATACGAGTCATTCAATGAAGGACTAAGAAAAAATGATTTGCGTGTTGTGAATGGTGTTTTTGGTGCAGATATGCAAGTTTCATTAATAAATGATGGACCTGTTACAATCATTATTGATAGTAAAAACAAATAAAAAAGACCTTTCTCATTTTTTTCTTTAGAAGAAATGAGAAAGGTCTTTTTTATAGTTAAGAAGAAAAGTAATTATTTAATGCTTGGTAAATGCTCTCTACAGCAAATGCACGATAAGAGTCTGTATAAATAGTCGCTTGGTCAACAGTATTATTTAAATAGCCTAATTCTAATAATATTGCAGGTTGAGTATTTTCTCTTAGAACATAATAATCACCAACACGAGTACCATTGTTTGGTAAAGGATTATTGATTTGAAGTTGTTTATTAATGGTTTCAGCTAAACTTTTATCTTTTTCATGATAATAATAAGAAGTTGTTCCACTAACCTCGTTAGGTATTTCTGTTGAATCGTAATGTATGCTAATAAATGCATCGGCAGAAGATTGATTGCTAATATAAGCTCGATCATTTAAACTAACAAATTCGTCTGAGCTTCGAGTAAGGATGACATTAACTCCAGCTTGTTTAAGTCGATTAGAAAGAGCCATCGCTGTTTTTAACGTAGCTTGTTTTTCATTGTAGTTTGCAGCAGGTGCTCCTGGATCTTCGCCACCATGTCCAGCATCAATAACAATAGTTGCTTCAGCTAACGATGTGATATTAGCTGCAGGTGCTGAAGTCTGGTTTCCTGATAAATCAACTACCCAGTTAGCAACATAACCTGTTTGACCTTGGCTATTTTTAATCTTATACCATTCGCCTTCAGTACTTAAATAGGTAAGATTATCTCCTTTCGCAGCTTTAAAAAGAACGACTTCATTGATAGATGGACCGTTTCGGATATTTGTATCTTCAGATCGAACCGTAACAGTTTTAATAGAAGTGTCTTCACTTTTTTTAGTTGAAATCAATTTTGGAATGATTGATTTTTTTTCTGCTGTTATTTTTATTAAATCAGAACTAACCCAAGCAACTTGATCATTATATTGTACTTGAGTCCAATTATTCTGTTGGAAAAGAACGGTTAATTCAGTCCCTTTAGTTGCTTTTCCTAAAATGGTAGCCTCTAAATTACCTTCGCTTCTAATATTGGCTGACTCTACAGAAATGGTACCTAATTTATTTGAAGCAGCACTGAATTCTGTATTTCCAATCAACCAACTAGCGACCCAACCAATTTGATCATTACTCAAACGGATTTTATACCATTCATTTTCTTCGGATAAAATGTTTATTTTTTCGCCATCCCCGACTTGTGTCATAATATCATATGATAAGCCAGGACCAGTACGAATATTTACAACGCTTGCATCAACTTTAATGGTATTCTGGTTAGCAAGGACAAGCGTTGAAAAGGTTGTTATACTAATAAATAAAATAATAGCTATAAAAACAATGATATTCTTTGGTTGTTTTAATGTCTCCATTTTTTCCATTTAATCCCTCACTAACTTTTTATTGCAAACGTTTAATTTATAATTAACTTGATTATAGCAATTAAACTACCTGTTATGCAATGAAATACTAAATTATTCAATTAAGAAATTAAAATTCAATAAAATAAATTCCGCTTTTCAAAACTTGACAAGTACAAAGCTTTCTTGTAATGTAACTATATTAGAACATAAAGACCCGACGAAAGAAAAAGTAAGCTTTTTAATGTGCAAAAAGAAAGAACCATCTTGGCTGGAAATGGTTCCCATTATAAATCTGAATGACATTCTGGAGGGTTAATAGTGAAAAGCTATTACGTTACGAGCGTTAATCGTTGAGGAGAGTTCTTGCTCTCAAAAAAAGGTGGTACCACGAGAAATAAATTAAACTCGTCCTTATTCTGTTATGGAATAAGGGCTTTTTTTTGTTTTTTTTATTAAGATAACTAAATCTTTATTAAACTAAGGAGTGTTTACAGTATGCAAATTCAAAGACCAAAAGGAACAGCAGATTTATTGCCTTTAAATTCTTTAAAGTGGCAATATATAGAAGAGACAGCAAAAATAATCTTAGGAGATTATCAATTTAGTGAAATCAGAACACCTATTTTTGAAAGTTATGATCTATTTTCACGTGGTGTGGGAGAAACCAGTGACATCGTTTCTAAAGAAATGTATGATTTTTATGATAAAGGTAAACGACACATGTCTCTTCGTCCAGAAGGAACAGCTCCCGTTGTTCGTGCATTCGTTGAAAACAAATTATTTGGACCAGAATATGCAAAACCTTATAAAGTTTATTATATGGGACCTATGTTCCGATATGAGCGACCACAAGGTGGAAGAATGAGACAGTTCCATCAATTAGGTGTGGAGGTATTTGGAAGTATGAATCCGGCTATTGATGTCGAAACAATGGCATTAGCAATGGATCTATTCAATGAACTTGGGCTGCAACACTTTACTTTAGTTATCAATTCACTTGGAGATATAGAGAGTAGAAAAGCTTATCGAGAAGCATTAATTGCTTATCTTGAACCTCATTTTGAGGAATTAAGTGAAGATTCTCAAATTAGATTGCACAAGAATCCTTTAAGAGTATTGGATAGTAAAAATAAAAATGATCAAGAAATTGTAAAAAATGCACCTTCAATCTTAGATTATTTAAATGAAGAATCAAAAAAGCATTTCGAAGAAGTAAAAGAAATGTTAGATGTATTAGATATTCCTTATCAAATTAATAGCAATATGGTGAGAGGACTAGATTATTACAACCATACTATTTTTGAAATTATGAGTGATGCTCCTGGATTTGGAGCGATTACAACTATTTGTGCAGGTGGTCGTTATGACGGACTTGTAGAAGAAATAGGAGGACCTGCGACTCCTGGATTTGGCTTTGCTCTAGGATTAGAACGTTTGATTCTTACATTAGAAGCTGAAGAAGTTGAGATTTTTAACACACATGAAGTAGATGTTTACGTTGTTGGTTTGGGTGAATCTACTAACATAGAAACGTTAAAATTAGTACAAACTATTCGCCGTGCTGGATTTTCTGCAGATCGAGATTACTTTGATAGAAAAGCAAAAGCACAGTTTAAAACAGCTTCTAAGTTAAATGCTAAAGTCGTTTTAACAGTTGGTGAAGAAGAGTTAAGCAATGGAGAAGCTAATTTTAAAGTAATGAAAAACAATACTGAATCAAGTGTTAAATTAAAAGAACTTTATAAAGATTTTGAAAAGGTATTTAATTTAAAAACAACAGATATGACGGCATTTAATGATTTCTTTAACAAAGAAAAATAAAACGATACAGGAGTTGGATGAAATGGCAGAACGGACAGAATATTGTGGAAGAATTTCAAAAGAATTATTAGGCCATACGGTAACTCTAAAAGGCTGGGTTCAAAAAAGACGTGACTTAGGTGATTTGATATTTATCGATTTACGAGATCGCGAAGGGATTATTCAAGTCGTCTTTAATCCTGTTTTTTCAAAAAAAGCACTGGCTATTGCTGAAACGGTTCGAAATGAATACGTTCTAGAAATAAAAGGAAAAGTGGTAGCGCGAAATGAGAATGTCATCAATAGAAATATCCCTACTGGAGAATTAGAAGTTGAAGTTGAAGAAATAAAAATTTTAAATGAGTCTAAAACAACCCCTTTTTATATTGAAGATGGCGTAGCTGTTTCTGATGATAAAAGATTAGAATACCGTTATTTAGATTTAAGACGTCCAGAAATGACTAAAAATTTCATGTTGCGTCATAAAATGACGAAATCTGTTCGTAATTATCTAGATAACAGTGAATTCATTGACATTGAAACACCTTATCTAACTAAATCAACTCCTGAAGGGGCTCGCGATTATTTGGTTCCTTCACGTGTTCATCCGGGTCATTTTTACGCTTTGCCGCAATCTCCTCAATTGTTCAAACAATTATTGATGGGTGCAGGATTCGACCGTTATTATCAAATCGTTCGTTGTTTTAGAGATGAAGACTTACGTGGCGATCGTCAGCCAGAATTCACTCAAATCGATATAGAAACAAGCTTTTTAAAAGCAGAAGAAATTCAAAACTTTACGGAAGAAATGCTAGTTAAAGTGATGAAAGATACAAAAAGGATAGATATTCCTAGACCATTCCCACAAATGAGCTATGATGAAGCAATTAACCGTTTTGGGAGCGATAAGCCTGATATCCGTTTTGGTTTAGAACTTATTCAAATAAGTGATTTAGTTGAAAACTCTGAGTTTAAAGTGTTTAGCAGTGCTGTATTTAACGGTGGTGAAGTTAAAGCGATTAATGTTAAAGGAGCAGCGGATAAATTTTCTAGAAAAGATATTGATGCTTTAGGAGAATTTGTTTCTATTTATGGAGCAAAAGGTTTAGCTTGGTTAAAAGTAGAAAAAGATGAACTAAAAGGACCTATTGCTAAATTTTTTAAAGAGAATCCAGAAGAACTAGTTAACCGCTTAGAAGCAGAAGCTGGGGACTTATTATTATTCGTTGCTGACAAAAAGAAGGTTGTTTCAGACTCTTTAGGAGCGCTTCGTACCAAATTAGGAAAAGAATTAGACTTGATTGATAAATCTGTCTTTGCTTTCCTTTGGATAGTTGACTGGCCGTTACTGGAGTATGACGATGAAGCTAAACGGTATACCGCTGCTCATCATCCATTTACAATGCCAAGAGAAGAAGATGTGGCTTTATTAGAAACCGCACCAGAAAAAGTTCATGCCCAAGCCTATGATATTGTTTTAAATGGTTATGAATTAGGCGGAGGTTCTATTAGAATTCATTCTCGTAAGGTTCAAGAGAAAATGTTTTCTGCATTAGGTTTTACAAAAGAAGAGGCATACTCTCAATTTGGTTTCTTGTTAGAAGCGCTAGAATATGGTTTCCCACCTCATGGAGGAATAGCGCTAGGATTAGATCGATTTGCAATGTTATTAGCTGGTGAAGACAATATTCGCGAAGTTATTGCGTTCCCTAAAAATGGTAAGGCAGTTGACCCTTTGACAAAAGCTCCGAGCTTAGTTAGTGATGCACAATTAGTAGACTTATCTATTAAAACACTTAAAACGGAAAAATAAATTTTAAGATATATTTTTCATAGATGACTCTAAAAGAGCATTAAGAAACTTTTAAAGGAGGTTCTTAATGCTTTTTTTCTTAAATAATTGCTTTAAACTGAACATAATTATTGTGAATAAAAAGGAGGAAACACAATGACAACGAAAAGATGGACGGCTATTTCTATAGCGATAGGAATTTTTATCCTTTCTTTTATTATTAGCAATTTAACTTTAAAAGTTAACCAAACCGGAAAATCAAATAATGGAGTAATGAATACAGCTACTACATTTTTAGGAGAACAAGGACTAAATGAAATAGTCGTTTCTGAAGGAACTCAAAAAAAACGCATAGCACTGATCGAAGTTAATGGTACGATTATAGCAAACCAAGAAACTAGTTTATTGGATACATCAGGATACAATCATGCTTCTTTTATGGAGCAGTTAGAAGCATTAAAAAAGGATGAATCGATTAAAGGTATATTACTATCTGTTAACTCTCCAGGTGGCGGTACATATGAAAGTGCTCAAATAAAGGATAAAATA
>JAVWJE010000050.1:0-15000 GCA_036639135.1 Carnobacterium sp.
AACCAAGTCGTTCACTTTCATTCTTCAAGTTTATATTGCGACGATAGTATTTCATTTTGAAACTAAATAACGTATCTCTCCCATGAGAAATTAGTTCTTTAAATGCTGATGCACCTTTTTCTTTGATAAAGTCATCTGGATCCATACCTTCAGGAAAAGATAAAATAGCCAAATCGAAATCTGATTGTTCACTTAGCAAATCAGCTGCTCGCTTAGCAGCTTCAACACCAGCGTCATCCCCATCGTAGGCAATTAATACGTCATCTGTTATCCGTCCGAGCATATGGATTTGTTCATTTGTTAAACTTGTTCCCATTGAAGCGACACCATTTTGTATGCCTGCTTGCCAAGAAGCAATGACGTCCATAAAACCTTCGAATAAAATAAGTTTTTTTTCTCGTCGAACAGCAGGTCGTGCTTTGTCAAAATTAAATAGCACATTCCGTTTATTGAAAAGATACGTTTCAGGGCTATTCAAGTATTTAGGCCCTGTTTCGAAATCTGACATTTCAAACAATCTTCCTGAAAATCCAACTACTTTTCCCTGTTGATTACGGATTGGAAACATAATTCGATTGAAAAAGCGATCCAACATGTCCCCGTTTTCTTTTTCAACGAACAAGCCTGATTCTTTTAACACTTCTTCTGGATAATTTTTTCCAACTAAATATTGTTGCAGTAATGTACGTTCGTGTGGAGCAAATCCAATGCCAAACGTTTTAATTGTTTCTTGTGTTAATCCACGCTCTAATAAATAAGCTAAAGCTTCTTCACCTGCAGTAGTTTGCAAAAGAATGTGATGGAACAATTCAAGACTTTCCTCATGAATTTTAAGAAGAAAGTCTTTTTTTGAGTCTTTATTTTGGGAGTTCGCTTGACCTCCACTAACTAAAGCTTCATCTACTTCAATTTCACTTAATTCAGCAGTTTTTAATACAGCCTCAGGAAAAGATAATCCGTCGACCTCCATTAAAAATGAATAAACATTTCCACCCCTGCCACAACTAAAGCAATGAAAAATTTGCTTTTCTTCCGTTACAGAAAAAGAAGGTGTTCGTTCATCATGGAAAGGACAAAAACCAAAAAAGTTTTTTCCCTTTTTTTTGAGTTGTACGTATTGACTGACAATATCCGTAATATTGGTTTCTTGTCTAATTTTGTTGACGGTTTCTTCTGGAATCCTCGTTACCAAACCATTCACCTCTTTAGTCAAATAAAACCTACTTTCTGACTGCCTGAACAAGTCGCTAAGAGTCGCACTAAATAAACCAGTGCGACTCTGTTTTTCCGTTATTAGTAGACAGAAATATTCAATTTTTATTGTACCATAAAAAACAGGTGTAAACAACTTAATAAGGTCTTTTAGTTTTTAACTTTCATAATAGACGAAGCAAAACTTTTTCTAGCACTTAAAGATTTCCATATGAGAGAAGCAATCCCAAAGTCAACCATACTGTGTACGATTGTTCCAATGCCTACCATTAGAAAAATAGATTGTAAGAATCCTTGATTGTAGTACGTTTCTGTTACATTTCCTCCAAAGTAGAAAAACGAAACGACCGCTACTTCTGCTAATGCATGAACTACACCGATAACAAAAGAGAATAGTTGAGCTTTTAGGGGGTTTTCAAGCATACTAGGGTGTTTTTGTACCCAAAACGCTCCCACTATAGCAAATATCACATGAGTCAAGGCCCTTAAAGCAACGACTAAAGGAAATCCACTAATCATAAAACCAACAGCCGTGCCTAGCGCAACAAAAACTGCTATAGCTGGCGAAATAAATAGAGCGATAAATATAGCTACATGACTTCCTAATGTAAAAGAAGCAGGTTCTAATACAATTTTAACTGGGGAAACAAGGGGTATCATAATACCAATTGCTATAAGTAAAGCAGAAATAGTTAATCTATGGATATTTTTTGTGTGCATTTAAACATCTCCAATTATATAAAGACATCAGGTGTCAAGACACCTGTACAGTTTATTATAATGGAATTAAAAGAGATGTCAAGACACTTGTTTAATCTTGATACAATAAGCTTTCAGATGAGAGCTGTTGAATAATGCGTTCAAAAACACGTGCATCTTTACAAGCAATTGTATGCAAGTGGATACCATGTGTTAGTGCAGATAATAAGTTCACTTGTGATTTATTTATTTTTTCCAGGAATTTATCAGCATCATGTCGTGAGCCAATATTCAACTGTCCTTTTAATTCACCATAAATAGGGTGTTCAACAATGACATCAAGTAGCTCACCACCATTATCCACTATTGCGTACAATTCTTTTTGCGTTTCTTCAGCTTTATGTGCACAAGCAATCTTTCTTATATACCGTTCATCTATACTTTCTTCAACCGTTAGAACATATCCTTTTGGTGTTGCTGTAATATCAATTCCTGTTGCTCGAATTAGAGCGATATCGCCAACGATAATTTGTCGACTAACTTGTAATTTTTTTGCTAATACAGAAGCACTTACGGGTGTTTTTGTTTTTTTTAAAGCAGCCACGATTTTATTTCTTCTTGTAACAGGCTCCATACCCTCATTCCTTTCAATGTTAGAAACAACCACTTTGCTATCAAGTTGTTGTTTCTAAAGTGAGTAATTAAATGAACGGCCCAAATAAATTCCCACTTCTAACTTCATTTGGACTCCATTCTTTTTTATATTTTATTTCATATTCCCTTAAGCTAAAAATTGCGCTTCATACAGTCGGCGATAGAATCCGTTTAAAGCCATCAGTTCTTCATGGCTCCCCTCTTCAGCTATTCCTATTTCATTTACAACAACAATTCTTGTAGCGTGCTTAATCGTCGCTAAACGATGAGCTATAACCAAAGTCGTTCTTCCAACAGACAAAGAGTTTAATGAATCTTGGATGGCTTGTTCTGTTTCAGTATCCAAGGCAGATGTGGCTTCATCTAATATAAGTATGGATGGATTTTTTAAAAACATTCGAGCAATAGATACACGTTGTTTTTGTCCTCCAGATAACTTAACGCCACGTTCCCCAATAACTGTTTCCAATCCTTCAGGCATTCCTAATACAACTTGCTCTAAATGTGCTAAACGAACAGCTTCATTTACTTCATCTTCACTTGCATCCAATTTCCCATATAGGATATTTTCGCGAAGACTTCCTGGGAATAAGAATACATCTTGTTGGACGATACCTATTTGTTTTCTCAATGATTCCATCGTCACATCTTGAATATTTATTCCATCAATTAAAACTTCCCCTTGGTTTATTTCGTAAAAACGAGGCAATAAGTTACAAATTGTCGTCTTACCTGCACCACTAGGTCCAACAAAAGCAATAGTCTCTCCTGCAGTAATCGATAAATTAATGTGGTCTAAAACTTTATTTGTTGAGTCATACCAAAATGAAACATCTTTGTATTGAATATTACCCTTCACTAGCGGAAGAACTTTTGCATCCACTTTATCTTGAATAGCCGGTTTTTTTCCTAATTCTTCTCGGAAACGTTTGAAACCCGCAATCCCTTTAGGATAGCTTTCGATCATTGTATTCACTTTTTCAATTGGACGAACAAAGATATTAGCTAACAATATAAAAGAAACAAAGTCTCCATAATTGATTTCTCCTCTAATCGTATAAAACGCTCCAAAAAATAAAGCAAATAAATTGATTAAACGGATTAAGAAATAATTGTAAGAAGAACTAATACCCATCATTTTATAAAACAAAATTTTTGATTTTCTATAGGTTTGATTCAACACTTCAAAGCGTCCTGCTTCGTACTTTTCATTCGCGAAAGCTTGGACTTCTCGAATCCCACTGACGGAAGCTTCAATACCTGCATTAAATTTTCCTAAGTTTTGAAATATTTTTATATTAATATGTGTCATTTTTTTATTAAAAATAATTAAAGCAACCATAATAAACGGAATCATAATGACCGTCGCTATAGCTAATTTGACATGAATGGTTAACATGATACTAAAAGCCCCAATTAAGGTTATTAAAGTAATAAAAATATCTTCTGGCCCATGATGAGCAACTTCTGATATTTCAAATAAGTCCGTTGTTAAGCGGGCCATTAATTTCCCGGTCTTTTTATTATCATAATAGCTAAATGGTTGTTTTTGGAGGTGAGAATAAAGTTCTCGACGCATATCTGTTTCGATATTTACTCCTAATGTATGACCAAAATAAACAACAACATATTGGAGCACCGTATTTACCAGATACAAAAATAAAAGTGATAGCGAAACCGTGACAATTAACGCCCAATTTCCTGTTGGTAGTAATTTATTTATTACGCGATTCACAACTACTGGAAATGCCAACTCCAAAATTGCCGCTAGAATGGCACAACCAAAATCAAGATAGAATAATTTTTTGTAAGGGTGATAATAACTAAAAAATTGTTTTAACATGAAATCCTCCTTTATTCATTACTTTATCTATTATAGGCAACAAACAGCGTAAATGAAAGGCAAAATCTTACTCCTCACATCTACGCTGTATATTTTTTACTTAAATGTATTTATCTTCAATTTGTTCTCTCTTATTTCGTAATTTAAGATTTCGCTTCGCTTACTCCTTGTGAAGCAAGATATTCCATTAATACAACAACTTGGTTATGTTCTTTATCTTTTGCTCCGTACAGCAAAGTTACATTCCCTCTTTTTAAATGTTTTTTTATTAAGTCGACAAAATGAACACTATCTTCGTTATTTTTCAATTCAGCTAGATAGTCTTTTTTGAACTCATCAAATTTGTCGGGATCATGACTAAAAGATTCACGTACTTTATTGGAAGGAGCGATTTCTTTCTCCCATTCATCAAGTTGAGCATCTTCTTTATAAACACCTCTTGGCCAAATGCGATCTACTAAAACTCGGTAATGATCGTGCTTTTCGACATCTTCATATATACGTTTCATTTTCAACATATTTCTTCCTCCTATCAAAATAATAAAAAAAGTCCCACTAAAGAAAGTATATCTTTAGTAGGAGAAAAAGCAAAAAAATTTGTTTAGCTATTTTATTTAACAACTAGTTTGTCAATACTTGCAAAAGAAAGAGCGAGTGTTGCAATTTGTCTTAATAAGATCAAACGATTATTTCTAACATTTTCATTATCTGTCATAACCATGTTTTCATCAAAGAAAGCATCTATATATGGCTGTAGACTTTCTAATTGTTCAAATTTTCCTTCTGTTTTTAATTCGTAAAACACGCTTTTTATTTTTTCAATTTGATTCGCTAAATTAGTTTCAGATTCTGTTTCAAATAAAGATAAATCAATTTCATCATCTAACAAATCAACAAATTCTTTGTTTTTTCTTGATAAGTTTAAAACACGTGTCAACGATTCTATTGTAGCTTTAAATGAATCATCTTTCAGGTGTTTTTCTAAAGCGCGACTTGCTTCAAGTATATCAATCAAGTTTTCTTGATCTGAGTTTAAAGCAGCATCAATAATATCGTACCGTAGTTTCTCATTACGCATAAATTGTTGCAAACGTGCTTTTATAAAATCAATCAATTCTGAATGTGTCTTTTCATAACCTGGTAGCAAACGTTTTGAATCAGGTGATAACCCACTAATGATATCATTTCTAAGTGTACCCATCGGGAAAAACCAGTTTTGATTCTCGACAATACGAACTAGACCGTATGCTTGACGTCTTAATGCAAAAGGATCATTCGAACCTGTTGGTATTTTCCCAATAGCAAAGAATGACATGATACTTTCTAATTTATCTGCTAAAGCTAAAACAGCACCAACAGAACTTTTAGGTAATTCTCCATCACTTGAAATAGGCAGGTAGTGTTCACGTATTGCTGTTGCAACAGCTTGTGACTCACCTTGTAATAAGGCATATTTTTCTCCCATAATTCCTTGAAGCTCCGGAAATTCACCAACAACGTTTGTAACCAAATCAAATTTATATATTTCTGCTGCACGGTCTAGCGTAGCTAATTCATCTTTCGTTAGACCAACCGTCGTTCCAATAGTAGCTGCAAAAGAACGAACACGTTGCATTTTCTCGTAGACCGAACCAATTTTCTCGTGGAATGTAACTTGTTTTAACTGTTCGACACATTTTTCAATCGTAAGTTTCTTATCTTCTTCATAGAAAAACAGACCGTCTTCTAATCGAGCTGTTAAAACTTTTTCATTCCCTCTAACAACATTTTCAATAAACTCAGCATTTCCATTTCGAACAGAGATAAAGTAAGGCAATAAATTGCCCGAAAGGTCAGCAACATCTACATATCTCTGGTGATCTCTCATAGAAGTAATCAAGATTTCTTCTGGTATTTCCAAGTATGTTGGATTGTATTTTCCATAAAAAGCTGTTGGGTATTCGACTAGATTATTAATTTCTTCTAACAAATCAGGAACAACTGATACAGACCAGTCCTGTTTTTTAGCGATAGCTTCAATTTGAGAAACAATCATATTTTGGCGTTTGTTGCTATCAGCAATAACAAATTCTTTTTCTAAATCTTTTTCATAGTCTAATGCAGTGGCGAATGTTACATTTTTACCAAGGAACCGATGCCCTCTACTTGTGTTAGATGTATGAATATCTAATAGTGAGAATGGAATGATTTCTTCATCTAACATTGCTGTAATCCAATGAATTGGACGAATATAATTAAAGTGATGGTCAGCCCAGGTCATACTTACCGGAAAAGTCATCGCTGTGATAACTTTGTCTAAATGAGTTAAAATAAAGGATGTTGCTTGACCCTCTATAAATTTATCGACGTGAACATACTCAACACCCTTAATTTCTTTGAAATAGATATCCTCTACGCTTAACTTTTGGCCACGAACAAATCCCATTGCAGCTTTGCTCCAGTTTCCTTCAGCATCTAACGCAATTTTTTTTGCTGGACCTTTAGCTGATTCTTCTATATCTGCTTGTTTCTCTGATAACTCTTTAACAATAACAGCTAGTCTTCTAGGAGTAGAAAAAGATAAAACCTCACCATAACTTAGTCTATTTTCGTCTAAAAATTGTTTCATTCTTTGAACTAATTGTTGGCTACTGGGCGGTACAATATGTGCCGGTATTTCTTCTAAGCCAATTTCTAACAATAAATTTTTTGTCATATTAATTTACCCCCTCAGTTGAATTCGACCGTTCTTTAAGCAATGGAAAACCTAATTTTTCTCGTTCAGTAACAAATGCTTGCGCAATAGCTCTTGCCATCTTGCGAATGCGAGCTAAATAGCCAGCTCGTTCTGTAACGGAGACTGCTCCACGTGCATCTAATAAATTAAATGTGTGGCTACATTTCAAAACATAATCATAGGCTGGGTGCACCAAACCTGCTTCAATTTGAACAGTTGCTTCTTTCTCATAGTCTTCAAATAATTGTAGCAACAAGTCTTGGTTGCTATGTTCAAACGCATATTTAGAATGTTCGTATTCAGGTTGGATGAAAATTTCTCCGTATTTTACTCCTTTAGTCCATTGTATATCATAAACGCTGTCTACTTCTTGAATATAAGAAGCTAAACGTTCTAGACCATAGGTTATTTCACTGGTAACAGGGTAACATTCTAATCCACCAACTTGTTGGAAATAAGTGAATTGCGTAATTTCCATTCCATCAAGCCAAACTTCCCACCCTAAACCAGCACAGCCCATTGAAGGGTTTTCCCAGTTGTCTTCAACAAAACGAATGTCATGCTTTAAAGGATCAATACCTAGCAAAACCAAGCTATCTAAATAAAGTTCTTGAATATTTTCTGGAGAAGGTTTCATAACTACTTGAAATTGATGATGTTGAAACAAACGGTTTGGATTTTCACCATAACGGCCGTCTCCTGGACGTCTTGATGGCTCAACGTAAGCTGCATTCCATGGTTCAGGTCCAATGGCTCGTAAAAAAGTATAAGGACTCATTGTTCCTGCGCCTTTTTCAGTATCGTAAGACTGCATCAATAAACAGCCTTTGTCTGACCAATAATTTTGTAAGGTTAGAATAATTTCTTGAAACGTTAATGGTTCTTTTTTCATTCAAAACACTCCCTTTAGTAGTTTAATTTAAAATAAAATAAAAAATCGTCCCTATGTTGATAGTTAACTATCAACATAGGGACGATTTGTCATCGCGGTTCCACCCTAATTCCAGTAATAAATACTAGCATCTTTATTGGACAGCTCCAGAATGCCTTTCGATTTCGCTCTAGTCCTGGCTTTCACTATCCCAGAATCGCTGAAACAAGATAACAGAAAATCTACTTTATTTCTTTCTACGCTGTTTATTCTATTATTACTATCATATCCTTCTAGAGAAACATTTGTCAATCATTTCTTTTGAAAAATTACTTAGTTGGATCCGTATGTTCTGGTTTTCTATCAATCAACAAATCTCCCCATTGGTACATTTGATCAATAAATCGTTTGCTTTTCAATGTTATACCTACTGACTCGTCATAAATCATATCTAAAACAACTCTAATTTCTTTTTTTGTTTCATCTTTTACTTTTATTGTGCCTAAATGATCCATTGAAACGATTGAAAATAACCGCAAAAAATAAATTGCGCGTTGACTAGCGTGATAACGATGCTTGTCTAAACCCCAATGATGCTGACAAAGCAAACCTCCATAACTTCCAGAATAATCAAATACACCCGTTGTTTTTCCACATACTCGACATCCTCGCCATTCAGGTTCGACGCCAAAATAAGGCAAAATTTGAACTTCAAATATATTTACTAAAATTTCTGGATCGGTACCGTTATCTATTTCTAAAAGCAACTGTTTTACTTTATGAAACAAAGTAGAATCAGGTATGCCATCTTCAATAGCTACATCCGCTAAGCTTAGTATATAGGTCGCATAAGCGTTTAAAAAAATGTCCGTATGCAACTGATTAAGATGGGTCAAGTCTTTAGCGTCTCTTATAAATCCTAGACCAGTATCTTTAATATCTGTAATATAAGTGGCCATCGTGAAAGGAAGTATTGCAGCTTTTAGATTACTATTTGATTTTCGAGAACCTTTAATAAAGAACATTCTTTTCCCAAGACGTGATGTAAAGATTTTTACCAATCTATCACTCTCTCGGTAATTTCGAATAGAAATAACGATACCTTCTGTTTCTTGTAATTCCGACAAGCTACCTCCTCCTTTCTTTGATTACTTTTATATTTTACGAAATAAATAGAAAAGAAAATCTCACTAAAATAAGTGAGATTTTGTCTTATTCAGTCATTAAAAGTAATTAATAATCCTCTTTGCGGTAACCAAAATCTTGAAGATTTGTTTGACGATCACGCCAATCTTTTTGAACTTTTACCCAAAGATCCAGATAAATTTTATCTCCTAATAAAACTTCGATATCACGACGAGCTCGAATACCAATATCTTTTAGCATTTTACCGCCTTTACCGATAATAATACCTTTTTGACTAGAGCGTTCAACAATAATGGCTGCATGTACTTGAACTTTACCAAGTTCGTTTCTCTGCATACTTTCGACAACTACTGCAACTGAATGTGGTACTTCTTCACGTGTCAACTGTAATACTTTTTCACGTATTAATTCAGAAACAATAAAGTACTCAGGGTGATCCGTCACTTGATCTTCCGGATAAAATTGTGGTCCCTCAGGTAAGTATTTAAGAATTTCAGAAAGTAATGTGTCTACGTTATTGCCTTCCGTCGCTGAAATCGGAATAATTTGCTCAAATTCCATTTGTGTCCGATAATCATCGATAATTTCAAGTAATTTATCTGGATGAATTTCATCAATTTTATTAATCAATAAAAATACAGGTGTTTTTTGTTCTCTTAATTTATCAATAATAAAATTATCACCAGGGCCACGTTTTTCAACAGCGCTTACCATAAAAAGAATCACGTCTACTCCTCTTAAGCTGCTCAGAGCAGACTCTACCATGAAATCGCCTAAACGATGTTTAGGTTTGTGAATTCCAGGAGTATCAATGAAAACAATCTGTGAATCATCAGTCGTATAAATACCTTGAATTTTATTTCTTGTTGTTTGAGCTTTATCACTCATAATCGCAATTTTTTGACCGACTACTCTATTTAATAAGGTTGATTTACCTACATTTGGACGTCCTACAATAGAAACAAATCCTGATGTGTGTTCTTTATTATTCTCCATTAAACCATATCCTCCGATTGAAACGCTCCAGGTAAAAGTTCTTTTACTGTGGTTTCATATTTATCTCCATTTGTGTTTGTTAACAATACCGGCATATCCGGCTCACAAAATTCTACCATAACTTGTCTACATGCGCCACAAGGAGATATGGGACCATTCGTTTTCCCAGTAACCACTATCTGCTTAAATGATTTCTTTCCTTCAGAAATGGCTTTAAAAATTGCTGTACGTTCTGCACAATTACTTAAACCGTAAGAAGCATTTTCAATGTTACAGCCGCTATATATTATTCCATCATCTGTTATAAGGGATGCGCCTACCGGAAAATTCGAATAGGGAACATATGCATTTTTTAACATTTTTGTTGCTTCTTTAACTAGTTGTTGTGTTATTTTTTCATTCATCTTCATCATTTAATTCTCCTTTTTTAAATTAATAGTTCTAAAACTTTAGGTAAAATAATAATAGATGCCGTAACAATCGAAAAACAAGCAGTTGCCAAAACAACTGCAGCCGCCATATCTTTAGCTTTTTTTGCCAAAGGATGATAGTGGTTGTCTGTTATCAAATCAACGACATTTTCAATAATCGTATTTATGATTTCCATAACTAAAACTAAAAAAACGCTTAGAATAATCCAAAGCCACTCGTTTTTTTCTAGGCCAATAAAAGATGAAATAAGCAATATGCTGACTCCTAAAATGAGATGAGTACGCATATTTCGTTCTTCTTGAAATACCGTTTGAATTCCTTTAAAAGCGTATTTAAATGAATCGATAAAGCGTGAGTTTTTACATACATTTTTATTATCTTTCGAGTCCATAGGCATCCAGTATCTCTTTCTGCAAACCAAACATTTCTTTTTCTTCGTTTGGTTCCATATGATCATAACCATTTAAATGTAAGAATCCATGGAGAGCAAGAAAACCTAGCTCTCGATCGAAATTATGTCCATACTCATTTGCTTGTTCTGTAGCTTTATCAACCGAAATAACAATATCGCCAATATTTCTAGGCATGATTCCATCGAATCCTGACAAATCTAACATATAATCGTTTTCAACCTCATCCTCAAGAGCAAAACTAATCACATCTGTTGGTTGATCTTTAAAGCGAAACTCTCGGTTAATCTCTTGAATTTTTTCGTTATTGACAAATAAAACAGACATTTCTGTGTCTTTTTCTAAATGAATGTATTCTCCAGAAAACTCTAAGATAGATTGAATCATTTCTTTTTGTTCTGTGGTTACTTTGTTTGTTTCATCATATAAATCTATTTCCATAGTATGAGGTCCTCCTAAATGCAAATGAAAAATTTATGCATTGCTTTTATTCAAGTTTTTATCTTCCAAACTTGGGTATTCGATTCTTGAATGAAACGTACCGATCAATCCTTCACAAATAGATTTTTCTACTCGTTTAAGTTCTTTAATAGAAATCGAGCATTCATCAAACTGTCCATCTGTCATTCGATTATTGATTAACTGGTGGACAAATGTTTCAATCGTTTCCTTAGTTGGATTTGCCATCGAACGTACTGCAGCTTCAGCACTGTCAGCTATGTTTATCACAGCAGCTTCTTTTGTTTGCGGCTTAGGACCAGGGTATCTAAAGTCAGCTTCTTGAACCGTTTCATCTAACTCTTTTGCTTTGATGTAAAAAAACTTCATCAATGTCGTTCCGTGGTGCTGAGCACATATATCTATAATCGATTGAGGCATTTCTGCTTCTTCTAATATTTTTACCCCTTCACTAACGTGTCCAAAAATAATGTCTCTGCTTTCAAATGGTGTTAGTAGATTATGAGGATTTTCCATACCTGAAGACAAGTTTTCTACAAAGAAAAGAGAATGTCTTAATTTACCAACATCATGGTAATAGCAAGCAACTCTTGCAAATAAAGAATTCCCACCTATTGCTCCTACTGCATTAGCACTCAAATTAGCAACCATTAAACTATGGTGGTATGTACCTGGTGTCTTTGTAACAATTTCTTTTAACAATGGATTGTTTGGATTTTCTAACTTCATTAACGTTAATGTAGCGTGATCGGTAAATAATACTTCGATATATGGTGAAAATAAAATAGACAGAAAATAAGATAGAAGTCCACTAACCCAAGCAAATAAAATGATTAATAGAGAATCTTTGGAAAAAAGTGTTAAATTTAAATATAAGATGAGAGAACTAATAAACAGCGTATTGAGAAATGATAACCATAGGGATGTATTCAAAACTTGGTCGTTAATCCTTCTTTTCGTAATCATCGTTCCCATCATACCACTAAATAAATAAAATATAGTTAAGATAATTGTACTATTTGTACCGACATTGTCTTTGAATAGAAATAAAGAAAATGCAACAAGAAAACCATTTGCAATTACTCCATATCTTCTTGAACTAAACATAGTCAATAAGATTGGAGCTAATGCAGCTGGGAATAACAAACTGATATTAGTTAAACCTGATTGTTGTATCAGTGAAAACACTTTTAAAACCATTAACGTGCTAGTCATAACTAATGCATAGAGTGTTACTTCTTGACCCTTCTTTATTAAAGAACCTTTTTTTGTTTTTCCCAAATAAAATAAAACTAACGCTTGTGACAATAATATTAAAAACAAACTGTAAAAAAGATGATAAGAAGATTTATTATCTAACAAGCCAAGTAACTTAATTTGTTTCATAACATTGCTGTCAATAACATGACCTTCTTGCACAATTACCTGTCCTTGTAAGATTAATGCAGGTTGAACAGAAGCTTTTGCGCTCTCACGTTGTTTATCAGTTACCAGCTCGTTGTAAACATTGTTTTCAACTAAAGCATTATCTAAAATTAAACTAGCTACACGCTGTTGATCAGCTGTAAATTCCCAATAATCTAGACTAGTAATGGCTTCTTGCTTTTTTTTACTAAGCTCGTCAATACTGATAGGCATTGACATTTTATCAGAAAGAATCGTTGTAGTAGAATTTTCAATTTGGCTTACTATTCCTTCTGTTGCTCTAAGTAGTTCAAGAATAGACCATTCTGGTAATGAAGAGACAAACTCTTTTGTTTCTTCATCGATATTTATCAATCTAGCATTAAAAATAGTTAATTTTTCTTTCGATGTCAATTTTTTCACTTCAGTGTCGGCTTTTTTATTTCCGTTTTTTTCATTAAAATCAGCTTTACTTTTTTCTTCTTTTACTTTTTCTTGGTATTGTTCTTCTGCCAGCTTATTCGTTTCTTTGATAGTAGCAAATAAGAGATGAATTTTTTCAGTTTGTATACCGTTCAAATCTGCATTATATGAGTAAACAGGAGCAACGTTGTCAGCAGCTATTTGTCGATTTTCTAGTGTCTTTTCTAAGTTTTCAACGGTTGACTGAGCACGAATGGTTTCCTCAGCAACTTGATAAAGTTTGATATTTAGTTCTTTTGGTTTTACACTGCTGAACAGGATAAGAAAAAGTACAATAGAAAATAAAACTAACAGAATAGGAATGTACATTTTTCCCATCTTATTTTGTATAGCAGTCAAGCGTCCACGCATTTAATCACATCCTAACCACATTCACTTGTAATTTGCTGTATTAACTAAGTTTCTTTTTTTCGTCATATGCTTCTATAATACTTGCAACAACTGGATGTCTCACTACATCTTTTGAATCAAAATAAACAAAATCAATATTTTTCACTTGACTAAGAACGGTTTCAGCGTGAATCAAGCCGCTCGTTGCTCTTTTTGGTAAATCAATTTGTGTAATATCTCCGTTAATAACCATTTTTGATCCAAAACCCAAACGCGTTAAAAACATTTTCATTTGTGAAATAGTCGTATTTTGAGCTTCATCTAAAATAACGAAAGCATCTTCCAATGTACGACCACGCATATAGGCAAGAGGTGCGATTTCTATGACCCCACGCTCCATTAATCGGTTAGTATGCTCTAATCCAAAAAGGTTGTAGAGCGCATCATAAATGGGCCTTAAATAAGGGTCAACTTTTTCTTTCAAATCCCCAGGTAAAAAACCTAAATGCTCTCCAGCTTCAACAGCTGGCCTAGTAAGAATGATTTTTTTCACTTCACCATTTTTCAAAGCGCGAACAGCCATAACGACTGCTAAATAAGTTTTTCCTGTTCCAGCAGGACCAATTCCAAAGGTAACTGCATGATCACTAATTGATTTAGCATAACGACGTTGACCAAAGTTTTTTGCACGGATAGGTTTTCCTTCAAAATTTTTGCCGATTTCTTTATCATACATACTTACAAAATAATTTAATGTTCCATCTTGTGCCATTTTAATTGCCGTAATAATATCAGGCTCACTAATTGAAATAGTCTTATTGATTAATTCTTGTAATTTAATTAATATTTGCTCAATTGTTTGACCGACTTCTTCTGATCCAACAACTTCAATTTTATTGCCACGACTATTAATTGTTGTATTCATCATATCTTCGATTAATTTTAAATTTTTGTCTTGAGCTCCGAATAATGTATGCATATCTTCTGTTTCATTTAATTCAAAGTCATAAGTCTCTACTTTTTTACTAGACAAACATTCGACACCCCTTTTTATTCTACTTAGTTCTCTATCTTACTTGTTTAGAAAAATAATCTAAATTTTATAAGTAGTATAGATACATTACTATTTTACCACAAGTATGTTAATAATTTATAGATTTGATTGTTTAAAGAAAATAAAACGATATAAAGTTTATCTATTATGTAAAAATTGATTAAAATAATCAATAATAAGAACCAAAATAAAAAAGTAAAGGAATAAACCTTTACTTTTTTATTACTATTTAATTTAATTGTTCTTTAACTAGGCGATTAATCATATTTCCGTCAGCTTTGCCTTTCGTTA
>JAVWJE010000051.1:0-14869 GCA_036639135.1 Carnobacterium sp.
TATAACGGCCATTTAACTTTGTTCCTATCTCCATATCTATTTACCCTCCTTTCCTTCAAATGGTTCAATGAGTATAACAGTTATATTATCATTTCCCCCACGTGCATTAGCTAGCGATACTAGACTTAAAACTTTCTCTTCAACCGTTGCATCCGGTGTATTTACTATTTTTGCTATTTCATTATCATTCACCATATTCGTTAACCCGTCCGAACAAAGCAGTAACAGGTCACCCTCTAGAACAGGAATAGTCATGATATCAACTTCCACTTTTTTTGAAACCCCTAAAGAACGCGTTAAGATGTTCTTTTGAGGGTGTTGCATAGCTGCTTCAGTCGTTATTTCACCGCTTTTCAACAGTTCATTAACTAGTGAATGATCATCTGTTACCTGTTTTAACTGTCCATTCATAAACTGATAAGCTCGACTATCGCCTATATTAGCAATAACAAAAACATTATCTACTAGAACAGCTGCCACAAGAGTTGTGCCCATTCCTTCTAAATCAGGATACTGAGATGATTTTTCAACAATCCGTTCATTTTCTCTATTAATGTGTTCTTGTATCCATTTTGTAATAGCATCTACATTTGTTAAGTCATTTTTTTTCCATGCATCACCTAAATGCGAAACAGCCATCTCACTAGCAACATCCCCTGCTTTGTGTCCACCCATTCCATCACACAAAATAGCTAACAAAATATCTTGCCCATTCTTGAAATAACCAGCAAAGTCTTGGTTATTTTTCCTTTTCTTTCCAACATCACTTTGAAAAAAAACATGCATTTCTACACCTCACCCAATCATAAGAAGTTATTATCTTTTATATTCTTTTTTTTCTTAAACAGCTAATAAAGAAACCATCTGTTCCAAAATCTTGTGGATAGATTTGCATTAAGTTATTTTGATTATTTTCATTTAATATTTCATTCGCAACAACTTGGACTTTTTCAAAATTGGGATGAGCGGTTAAAAAGGACTCAACTGTTCCTTGGTTTTCTTCTTTTGTAATTGTACACGTACTATAGACTAATAAGCCATCTATTTTCAGTTTTGGTGCAACACTTTCTAAAATATCTAATTGAATTCTTTTTAATTGAGCAATATCTTGAAGTTTCTTTGTGTATTTAATATCTGGTTTTCTTCTCATCAATCCTAATCCAGAACAAGGAGCATCTACTAAAATACGATCAAAACTTTCATCTTCAAAAGCTTCTTCCACTTTTCTAGCATCCATTGTTCTGCCTTCAACAACTTTATCTACACGCAAACGTTTTGCATTATCCTCAATTAATTTTACTTTATGAGCATGCAAATCAAGTGCGACTACTTTACCACCATCTTCTTCAGAAAGGTATGAAGCGATATGCGTTGTTTTACCTCCTGGAGCAGCACAAGCGTCTAATACTTGATGATGAGATTCTATTTGCATAGCGGGAGCCACTAGCATCGAAGTTTCATCTTGTATCGTTAATTGGCCTGATTGAAATAATGGTGAAGATGCAAAATGTCCTCCTTGACTAATAATACCTACTGGAGAGATTTTACTTTGTTCTACATTAAATCCTTCTTCTTGCATGGCTTCTAATGCTTCTTCCATGGATAAATATTTCTCGTTAATACGAGCACTTGAGTGACTAGGCCTTAAAATAGAATTTCCCAGTTTTCGTGTCTCTTCTATACCAATTTCGTTTATAAATTTTTCAACCAACCATTTCGGCATACTGATTTCAATACTTAGTTTTTCAATCGGATCTTTTATGTCCTTAATTGATTTGAACCCTTTGCGTTCTGCGTTTCTTAGAACTCCATTGATAAACTTGCTTACTCCGATATGTCCTTTTTTCTTTGCTACCTCTACAGCTTCAAATAAAATAGCATGAGAGGGAATTTTATCTAAATAAATCATCTGATAAACGGATAAACGCAATAAATTACGAACCCAAACATCTACTTTTTGATTTTCTTTCAAAAAAGAAGTTAAATAATAATCCAATGTTAACTTATGTTGCAATACTCCATATACTAATTCAGTTAATAAACGAGCATCTGCTGGAGATAGATTATTTTTTTGAATCGTTTCATTAAGTAGTAAATTAGAATATGAGTTATCTTTTTCTGTTTTTTCTAAAATAGACATGGCTAAATAACGACTTGTTTTCTTTGTATTCCGTTTTTGTATATTCTGATTAGTTTCCATTTTTTCCTACCTTTTCTCCAATAGTTAATTGACTTCCAATTCCAGTCAAATAAGCCATTGTTGTCATTCTGCTTTTTCCAGCAGGTTGGAGCTCGTTAATTTGTATGGCTGTATGGTTTCCACAAGAGATAACGAGAGCTGATTTTTCTATTCTATTAATAACTCCTGGCTTTTCACTTGTTTTTTCTTCTAAAACTGTCGTATCCCAAATTTTCACTCGAATATCATCTATAATAGTATACGCAACTGGCCATGGACGCATCCCTCGAACTTGACAGTCAACTTCTTCCGCTTCTTTTGTCCAATCAATTATTTCTTCTTCAGGTTTGATATTAGGAGAAAAAGTTACTTTTTCTTCATCTTGTATGATTGGTTTAATTTTACCTGCTAATAGATCAGGTAATGTATCGATTAACAACTCTTTTCCTAACACACTTAAGCGATTAAATAACGTACCTACATCATCTTTTTTTGTAATCTCCAACGAGCGTTGAGATAAAATTGCTCCTGCATCCATCTTTTTTTCCATATACATAATGGTTACGCCTGTTTCTTTTTCACCATTGATTAAAGCATAGTGAACTGGCGCTCCTCCACGATATTTAGGTAACAAAGAAGCATGGACATTGATTGCTCCATGTTTTGGTGCATTTAATAATTTCTGTGGTAAAAACTGACCAAAAGCTGCAGTGATAAGTAAATCTGGTTGCATTTCTATTATTTTATCCATTTCAACAGACCCTGTTATCTTTTCCGGCTGCAAAACTAGTAAGCCATGTTTAAGGGCTGCTAGTTTAACAGGAGTTTGGGTCATTACTTTTTTTCGACCTACTGGTCTATCAGGTTGTGTAACAACAGCTAGTATCTCATATTTCCCAGCAATTAAAGCTTCTAATATTGGAACAGAAAATGCTGGCGTACCCATAAAAACTATTTTTGTCATGTGATGTTCTCCTCCATGTAATCTTCTAAGTCTTCAGGTTTTATTTTTTGAATAATTTTATCTGTAAATAGTTTTCCATCAAGATGTTCTAGCTCATGTTGAAAAACACGAGCTAAATAATCTTCTGCTTCAACTTCATACGCATCGCCATCTCTATCAAAATATTGAAGAACAATTGTTTCTGCACGTTCAACTGTACCGTAAATTTCTGGGAAACTTAGACAACCCTCAACATCAATCGTTTTGCCAGTTGATTTTACAATTTTAGGGTTAATCATTTCAAATAATCCTGTTTCTTCATCAATTTCAATTATGGCTATTCTAAGTGATTGGTTTACTTGTGGTGCTGCAATCCCGATTCCATCTCCATCTATCATCGTCTCATACATATCATCCATTAATTGAATAATCTCATCTGTAATATCCATCACTTCTTTAGTTGGCGTGACCAACACTGGGTTGGGATATTTTATAATAGGTAATAAAGCCATTATTTTTTTCCTGCTTTCTTTAATTAAATAAAATGCATTGGTTCAGAATCAATTGCAATCTGTAACCCTTTAGCCGTTTCTTTTTGTGATTGCATCAATAGTTCCTGTAATTGCGGAAACAATGTCGGCTCGTGTTTATATTTAATAATCGTTTGATAATAAAAGCGATTATTAACTCGTGCTACTGCTTTTGGTGTAGGACCCAATAAAATCGTTTCTGGTTTTAAATTTGGTCTAATAGATTCAACGATTTCCTGCATTTTTTTTGAAGCTTGTAACTCTTCAGAATGGCTCGTTGTAATTAAAATAGTAAAATAAAAAGGCGGATAATTTCCTTTATGTCTTAAAAGCATTTCTTTTTGATAAAAAGCATCATAATCATGCTTTTGAGCTAATTGAATCGAGTAGTGTTCTGGGTTAAACGTTTGAACGATTACTTCTCCTGTTAGTTCAGCTCTTCCTGCTCGCCCGCTAACTTGGGTTAATAGTTGAAATGTTCGTTCACTTGCTCTAAAATCTGGCAAACCTAACCCGGTATCTGCATTCAATACTCCGGCTAAAGTAATATTAGGAAAGTCTAATCCTTTTGCAATCATTTGGGTGCCTAATAGGATATCAGCTTCCTTATTTCCAAAAGCTGATAATAATTTTTCATGGGCTCCTTTTTTTCTCGTTGTATCAACATCCATCCTAATAACTTTCGCTTCCGGGATGATGTCTTTTAATTCTTCTTCTATTTTTTGTGTCCCAGTTCCATAATATCGAATTTTATGACCATTGCAACTTGGGCAGATACGAGGTATCGCTTCTTCATGTCCGCAGTAGTGACATTTCATTGTTTTAGTATCCATATGCAAAGTTAACGAAATATCACAATTAGGACAAGGCAAAACAAATCCGCAGTCTCGACACATGACAAACGAAGAATACCCACGACGATTTAGTAAAAGAACGATTTGCTCTTTTTTAGCCATGCGGTCTCTTATCTTTTCTTGCAGCAAATTTGAAAAGTTGCTACGGTTTCCATTCTTAACTTCTTCACGCATGTCGACAACCTCTACTACAGGCAATTCTTTTTTATTCACTCGCTCAGGTAACTCAAGTAAAGTATATACGTTTTTATGGGCACGTGCGCGTGATTCTAACGAAGGGGTTGCACTACCAAGTATTACAGGACAACTATGATACTCAGCTCTCCATATAGCAACATCTTTAGCATGGTAACGTGGGTTCTCATCTTGCTTATACGTGCCTTCATGTTCTTCATCAATAATAATGACTCCAATATTTTTGACAGGAGCAAAGATTGAAGATCGTGCGCCAACAACTACTTTAGCTTCTTGTCTTTCAATTTTACGCCATTCATCATATTTTTCACCTATTGATAAGCCACTGTGTAAAACGGCAACAGCCTCACCAAAACGACCTTTAAAAGATTGAACCATTTGAGGAGTTAATGCAATTTCTGGGACAAGCATCAAAGCTGATTGGCCATTTCTTAACGTTTCCGCTATTGTTTGTAGATAAATTTCTGTTTTTCCACTACCCGTTACACCTTTAAGTAAAAACACTTCTTTTTCATGTTCTGTAACGGCTTTTATAATAGGAATCAAAGCTTTTTCTTGACTATCATTCAAAGAAAATGGTTGAGTACTTTTAAATTCTTTATTTTTAAACGGGTCACGATAAATTTCTTCTTCAAAAAAAGTCAGCCATTTTTTATTTTCAGCTTCTCGTAGAATAGCAGAAGAAATGCCGTGTTTCTTACTCATTTCCTCCGTGCTAACAACTTGGTTATTAACTATTTGAAGCTGTTTTAATAATAAAGATTGCTTGGGTGCTCTTTTACCTAAGCCCATTATTTCTTCTTCTAGTTGTTCGAAGGTTAAATTAGATTGAATCATCCGTCTTTTTTTTGTTTTTGCTTGGTTTTTTACAGAATAATATAATTCAACTCGTTCTTTTTTCTTTAATGCTAATAGCTGAGGCAACAATCCACGTTCAGTCGCTTCATCCCAATTTATTTCATTGCGTCCTTTAAATAATTCATAAAACAAATCTTCTGGTATCTCATCTATTATTTTAACTTTTTTTTCATATTTTGCTTTTAACATTGCAGGCAACATTGTTTGATAACAAGTAATTTGAAAAGAGAAAGTCCATCTTGCCATTTCTTGACCTAATAACAATAATTCGTCATTTAGGACTGCTGTTAAATCCATCAAGTTAGCTATCGCTTTTAAATCTCCTTCAAAATTACTTGATTGAGTAATTTCAACAACAAATCCTTGAACTTTTCTAGCTCCTTTTCCAAAAGGAACCTCTACCCGCATACCGGGCATTATTTGTTCATCAAATTCATTAGGAATCAAATAATCATAGGGTTTATTTGTTTGCATAGTTGGAACATCTACAATAACCTTAGCAATTGAAACCACTCTTTATCACTTCCTTTACTTAATCATTTGCTTTATGGCAACTTTAAAAATTTCTGTGGCAATTTCTTCTTTGCTCCGAACAGAAATTTCAACTGGTTTGCTATTTGGCACAAAAATAGTTACTTCATTCGTATCTTTATTGAATCCAGCATGTGGTTTGGATACATCGTTAGCTACAATCATATTCGCTTTTTTGCGATTTAATTTATCTTGGGCATATGTTTCAACATCATTTGTTTCTGCAGCAAAACCGATTAGAAACTGCTTATGTTTAGTATGGCCCAATTGATACAAAATATCAGTTGTTTTTTCTAACTCTATAGTAAGCGACTCATCACTTTTCTTTATCTTCTTAGAAGCTTGTTTTTTTGGCCGATAATCAGAAACAGCAGCAGCCATCACGACTACATCAGCACTATCATACTCTTTCATTACTGCATTTAACATATCTGAAGCTGAATTAACGTGTACAACGTCTACTCCAAAAGGATTAGCTAGCTGTTTTGTAGCTGAAATAAGTATGACTTTAGCTCCTAAGTCTCTCGCAACACTCGCTAAACTATAGCCCATTTTGCCAGATGAATCGTTTGTTATATACCGAACTGGATCAATTCGTTCTTTTGTTCCACCCGCCGTTATAACGATGCGTTTATTTTTAAATGGTAAATCAGCTTGCTGAGATATCAAAAATTGTTTTACTGATTCTACAATTGTTAATGGTTCTGGCAGTCTGCCCTTGCCTTCGTATCCTTCTGCTAAAAAACCTGTTTCTGGTTCCATAACGAAGCGGTTATCCGCTCTTAAAGTCGCAAAATTTCGCACTGTTGCTGGGTTTTCTAACATATGTGAATTCATCGCAGGCACTACAAAAACGGGTGCTGTCGTAGCTAATAAGGCCGTAGTAGCAAAGTCATCTGCTATACCGTTCGCTACCTTAGCGATTATATTAGCTGTTGCAGGAGCGATGACCGCTATATCAGTCCAATCTGCCAAATGAATGTGGCTAACTTTATCTTCTTGTCTTTCATCAAATGTATCTGTATATACGTGATGTTTACTCAATATTTGAAAAGTTAAAGGAGTTATGAATTCCATAGCTGATTCAGTCATGGCGACTTTAACATTTGCTCCTCGTTTAATAAACTGCCTAACCAAATCAGCAGCTTTATAGGCAGCTATACCACCAGAAACATATAGTGCGATATTTTTATTTTCTAACATCTTACCTAGCCTCCTTCATCATACAGCAGTATATCAATCATGCCTTATTACATTTTACTAAAAAACAAAGCGTTTGTCTTGTGAACCTTGTAATTCATTGGTTTTATTGTTCTTTAAAATAAAAATACTCCAAAAACAGGTAAATACCTATTTTGGAGCACGTGTATAAATCATTTTAACTCTTAAACAAGTAACAGTTACTCTGTAGGTCCAACAGTAGTAGGATCAATAACTAAATCCCCAGCATCAATTTCTTCTAACGCGCGTCCTACGTTTTTATGTGACTGATAATTTTCTAACATCGGTATAGCTTTCGCTTCCAATTCATGTGCACGTTTACTTGCTAAAATAACCAATGAATATTTTGAATCAATTTTTTCTAATAAACTATCAATAGATGGCAATAACATCATAACTTTTACAACTCCTCAATCATTTTTTTGTATCGATGAATCACTCGTGAGACTTTCAAGTGTTCGCATTCAATGATATTTTTAATTTTAGTAACAGCATTTTCTACTTTATCATTTTCAACCGCATAATCATAGTGTTGCATCAAGTTGATTTCCTCAACGGCTTTTTCCATGCGGCTTTCTATAACACTAGATTCATCTGTTCCTCGACCTACTATGCGTGATTTTAATTCTACTAAACCTGGTGGAGTCAAGAAAATAAAGATCCCTTCAGGCATTTTTTTCCGCACCTGTAAAGCACCTTGAACTTCAATCTCTAAAAATACATCTCTACCACTCGCTAATGTTTGATTAACATAGTCTAATGGTGTGCCATAATAATTCCCAACATATTCTGCATATTCTAATAAACCGTCTTTTTCAATTAAGTCTTCAAACTGCTCTTTTGTTCTAAAAAAATAGTCAATCCCATCTATTTCTCCTTCGCGTGCTTTTCGCGTAGTCATTGAAATAGAATATTCCAAGTCATTTTCTTCTTGTTCAAAAATTGCTTTTCTTACTGTTCCCTTTCCTACACCAGAAGGTCCTGAAAGAACAATTAAAAGTCCACGATCTATCATGTCAAAATCCTTTCCATCCTAAAAAAATAAGTTTATTCTTTTTTATAAAAATTTATGTTTAGTCAAGACTTGATAAGAAAAGTTTAAGAGTCTCCATCTCTTCATTCGTTAAAGTCAAACCTTTACCCATCTTTTCATGGTTCGGTGCCCAATCACGAATATCAAATTTTGGTGGGTTACCATTCCAACTCACTAAATTTAATTCTTTCTGCCATCCTTTATTATTCTTTGATAGCACTGCAATTTCTTCCATTATTTCATAAGAAAAATTTTGAGTCACTGCTTTTACACCTCACATATAAACAATAAAATTAATTTTCGCTATTACCTAGTAATAAGTACTTGTCTTTCAGTGTACCATAAAAAACAGAAAGGGTGTATCCATTTTTAAAAAATATTCTTCATTATTAATAAAAGTTTTGGACTATTTACTGAGATTTTTTAAAAGTTCTAAAGAAAGAAGAAATAAAATAAAAAAGTAGCGCGAACAATAATTATTGTTTACGCTACTTTTTATGATTCAACTAAAAATTAATTTTAGTAACTTAACCCATATCTTTAACTTTCATCAATCTGGTTATATTTGCTCTTTCATTTTCATCCAATTTCATTTGAATGAAATAAATGGTTTCTTCTAATTGAGGAATTGTCATGTATTCTAGAGCATTTACGCGACGACGCGTTTTCTCAATTTCATCTGCCATCAATTGACACGTTTTTTCTATTTCAGAAAGTTCTAGTAATTCAGCCATTACTGCAGACATCTTTTCAATTGACGTATCAAGTTCACTATTTGAATTCAAGTAACCGTACCTTAATTCATTTGTGTCTTGACTCTCATCGTATCCAAAGTTCATCACAGGAACTGAAACACTCATAATATTCTTTTGATACATTTCTAATTGAACTGAACGTGGCGGTATGGCTACCAACTCTTCAATAAAGTTTTCGTTTAATAAAGCTTTAGCCATTACAAATGATTGCATAGCACTAGTTAATTTTTCCTCAACTACTGAACGCAGTACATTGTTTTTCCTGATTAAAGTGATGAATTGACGCATCAATTCATCTTGTTTATCTTTTAATAACTTATGACCACGAGTTGCAGTGCTTAACCGTTGTTTTAAAATGGTTAGTTCCATTCTTGTAGGGTTAACGTTTAACTTTGCCATTTAGACTCATTCCCCTTTCGGCAGGTATTCGTCTAACATATCATCTTTGATTCGTTTTAGTTCTGTTCTTGGTAAGATAGCTAGTAATTCCCAAGCCAGATCCAATGATTCTTCAATCGTACGGTTTGTATAGTTGCCTTGGTTTACATATTCATTTTCAAAACGTTCACCGAATTCAGCAAACATTTTATCTGTTTCAGAAAGAGCAGACTCCCCTAAAACGACTGCTAATTCTTTCGCTTGTTTACCTTCAGCGTAAGCAGCAAATAATTGGTTCATTGTTGCAGCATGGTCTTTTCTTGTTTTTCCTTCTCCTGTACCTTTGTCTTTTAGACGAGACAATGACGGAAGCACATCAATTGGAGGTTGGATACCACTATTAAACAAATCACGTGATAAAATAATTTGTCCTTCAGTAATGTAACCTGTTAAATCTGGTATTGGATGAGTAATATCATCCTCAGGCATGGTTAGTATTGGAATTTGTGTAACAGAACCTTTTCCACCTACTAAGCGTCCTGCACGTTCAAACAATGTCGCAAGGTTTGTATACAAGTAACCTGGGTATCCGCGTCTTCCGGGTACTTCGCGTCTTGCTGCAGATATTTCACGTAAAGCTTCACAGTAGTTAGTCATATCCGTCATAATAACCAAAACATGCATATCTTTCTCGTAAGCTAAATATTCTGCTGCGGTTAGTGCCATTTTTGGAGTTGCAATTCGTTCAATAGCAGGATCATCTGCTAAGTTAATGAACATTACTGAGTGATCGATTGCTCCAGTTTTACGGAAATCTTCCATAAAGAATTCAGCTTCTTCAAAAGTAATACCAATCGCAGCAAATACGATAGCAAATTCTTCGTTTGAATCCAAAACCGTTGCTTGTCTAGCGATTTGAGCTGCTAATTCTTTATGAGGTAGTCCTGATCCTGAAAATACAGGTAATTTCTGCCCTCTTACTAGTGTATTTAAATGATCAATAGAAGAAATACCTGTTTGAATAAATTCATCTGGGTAATCGCGAGCCATCGGATTAATTGCTTCACCGTTTACATCTAATGATTTTTCAGGAATTAATTCAGGACCGTTATCATTAATTCGTCCCATACCATCGAAAACTCGACCAACCATATCTTCTGAAACGTCTAATGATAAAGGTCTACCTAAGAAACGAACTTTTGTATCTTTCAAGTTTATTCCACTTGAACCTTCAAAAATTTGAACCATAGCTTTATCGCCATTAATCTCTAGAACTTGACCACGTCTTTTTTCGCCATTTTGCATTTGAATGTCAACTAATTCATCAAATTTAACGCCTTCTACACCTTCAACTGCCATTAAGGGGCCAACAACTTCTGTTACTGTTTTGTATTCTTTAAGCATCTAAGTCCATTCCCCCTTCTTCAACGATTTGGTGGATAGTATTTTTTATATCTTCTTTTAATACTGCAAACTCTCCAATTTTTTCTTCTGGAATGTATTTGCTACGTCCAATTCTTTCACGAATAGAAACAGTCCCATTAATAATTTCATTGAAATAAGAACCTAACTTCATACCCGCTAATGCTTCATCTTCAAATTCAAGAATAGTAGAAAGCATTTCATATTGTTTTTCTCTTGATGTATAAGTATCAACATCATCAAAAGCATTTTGTTGTAAGAAATCTTCACGAATCATTTTAGTTACTTCAAGTTTCAAGCGGTCGGTTTCTGATAAAGACTCAATACCAACTAAACGAACGATTTCTTCTAATTCAGATTCGTCTTGTAATAACGTCATCGTTCTTCTAACCATACCCGTCCAATCTTTACCCAACGCTTCACCAATGTATGTTCCTAATTCAGATGAATACAATGAATAAGAAGACAACCAGTTAATCGATGGGAAGTGACGTTTTTGTGCTAATAAATTATCCAAACTCCAAAACACTTTAGCTACACGCAATGTATTTTGCGTTACAGGTTCTGATGTATCTCCACCTGGGGGGGATACTGCACCAATCGCAGTAATACTTCCTCCACGACCTTCAGATCCAATTGTGATAACTTTACCAGCACGCTCGTAGAATTCTGCAATTCGACTACCAAGGTAAGCTGGATACCCTTCATCCCCTGGCATTTCTTCTAGACGACCTGACATTTCACGAAGTGCTTCTGCCCAACGTGAAGTTGAGTCAGCCATAATCGCAACACTGTACCCCATATCTCTAAAATACTCTGCAATCGTAATGCCTGTATAAATAGAAGCCTCACGAGCCGCTACGGGCATATTGGACGTGTTAGCAATCAAAATCGTACGTTCCATAATTGATTCACCTGTATTTGGGTCTACTAATTCTGGAAACTCGTTGATTACGTCAGTCATTTCATTTCCACGTTCACCACAACCAACATAAACCACTAAATCAACATCAGCCCATTTAGCAATTTGATGTTGAACAACTGTTTTACCGGCACCAAAAGGACCGGGAACAGCTGCTGCTCCACCTTTTGCTACAGGGAATAATGTATCAATAACACGTTGTCCTGTAATCATTGGTTCAACTGGATTCAGTTTTTTAGCTGTTGGACGGCTTTTTCTAACTGGCCATTTTTGCATCATTGTGAATTCTTTTAATCCATCTTCAGTATCTAGTGTGTAGACTGTCTCATTGATGTCAAAGCTTCCATCTTTAATGCTTGTAACCGTTCCTTCAACTCCAAAGGGTACCATGATTTTGTGCACGATAACCTTCGTTTCAGGAACTGTTCCAACAATATCACCCGCAACAACTTTTGTCCCAACTTCTACAGTTGGTGTGAAAGCCCATTTTTCTGTACGGCTTAATGGTTCAATTGAAATTCCACGAATTAAATAGTTACTTTCTGTTTTTTTCATGAATTTATCTAAGGGACGTTGAATTCCATCAAACATCTGCGAAATCATTCCAGGAGCCAATTCAACTGACAAAGCTTCTCCAGTAGTTTCTACTGGTTCTCCCGGCCCAATCATTGATGTTTCTTCATAAACTTGAATAGAAGCTATGTCATTACGCATTTCAATGACCTCCCCTATCAATCCAAGCTTACCAACTTTACAAATATCTTGAATGTTGGCTTGCTCCATTCCTTCAGCCGTAACCAATGGTCCAGAGACACTCACAATTTTTCCTTTGTTCAAACCGGTAACCTCCTATAAAATATTTTGTCCAACCGCTTTTTCAACATTTTGTTGAATTCTATTTTTACCAATATCCAAGGATCCTAAGTGATTCGGTATTAAAATAACAGCCGGTTGAGCTACTTGATCGTATCGTTCAATCGTTTCAGGTATTAATTTCCCTAATGGTTCAGTTAAATAAATAATCCCATAATTTTCTTTAGCTAACCGATCTACAAGTCGTCTGGCTTCTTTAGCTTCAGATGCATAAAAAATATCGAAGCCTAGAATTTTAAAAGGTAGAATGGAATCTTTATCGCCAACTACTCCAATTTTATAAGCCATAAATGATTCGCATCCTTTCTCTTATCTCTTTAATTGGAAGACTATTTTCCTTGCCTACTAAAATCAAGCGTAAATTTTTAACTTCATTTTCTTTGGCGTAGATATATGCCAATAAAGGCATAGGTCCAAAAACTTCCAATTTAGCATCTTTCATTTTTTCCATATAAGCATTATCTGTTTGTAAATCAAGTTTTACAGGTGAAAGTTCTTGAGTTTCCGGGTCAATAGAGTTCAAAATAATCTCACGGTACTGTCCATCAGCAAGCTTTTTCCCAGCATCAACCAAATTCTCAGTACCAAGTTGAATCAACTCTTTTTTCGAAATACTTCCTGAACTAGATAAAATAGTTGTTAAAAAGTTTTGAGATCGTTTTTGTTTGATTGCTCTAGATAATGTAGACAAATTATTCAAATCTATCAACATTATAATTAAGTTGAGCACTTTTGGGTCTCCAATGCTTTCTGCCAGATGTTTTAAATGAGTAAAATATCGACGATCTAAAATAATATCGATGGATTGCACATTATGGTATTCTTCATAATCCGTCTTAACTTCTTGAATACTATTCAGATATTCCTGATTTAATTCATCTGATTTTTCAGTTTCTACAGCTTGCTTTAACGATGAAAGTGATTCTTTTCCAATCGGTATAAGCATGTCAGTAAAATCATTTTGAGTTAAATTTTCTTTTAACATGACTTTCAAGTTGTGATAAGAATAGCGCAATGAAAACAACTCAATTAGAGTTGGGTCAGGACTGATCGTAAACAATTCTTCATACATACGTTTTAATTCATTTATAAGCAACACGTCGTAGTTTTTTGTTCTCTTTAATTCTTCGACATCATTGCGATAAGGTGTATCTTTTAATACACTCAGTGCTTCCTCGAAATTAGGCGACTGTAACATCCGCTCAAATTGATCATTCTTAAGGAGGTTGCTTTCGAAAACACGAATGCGTGCATTAGTCCCAGCAAAATCTGTTGATTTCATTTATTCTCCCCCTTTTTATTAAAATAATTTTTTTGAAACGGATGGTATTAACTGACTTCTAACTTCAGTAATTAATGAGTCAAACAAATAATTGTATTGGATACCTGTGCTATCTTTGATAATAAAACCAGCTTTTCTATTAATTGTTTCAGCAGATAGCGTCACAGGCAAGCTTTTTTGAACAACGTTAACAATCCAAGATTCAGATACTTTAGCACTAGACTGTTCACCGAGAACTAATTCAATTGTCTCTAGTGATTTAAACTGTACCAAGACAGATAATAAAAATTGTTGGAATTCAGATTCGTCCCAGTTTTCCATAGTTGTCTGAGCATCTTCAAATATATTTGATAAAAAACGTTGCTTTTCAGCTAATATATTGTTTCTTCTTTGGTTTTCTAAGCTATTTTTATTTTTTTCAAAATCTTCTGCTAAACGATTATCAATTAATTTTACTTGTTTTTCTTTCTCTTCTGCTAATTTAACTTCGGCTAATGCAATTGTTTCTTTTGCTTCTAGCTCAGTTTGGTGTATTGTTTCTTGTACTTCAGCTTTCTTTTTCTCAATCATACGATCAGTAATGAGCTTTAAATCTGACATGATTTCCCTCCACTCTTAACAATTCCTTTTTCTATAGAAAATAAATAATTTTCTATGCGTTTAATACAAGTAAGAATGAAATAACGAAACCTAAGATTGCATACGTTTCAACCATTGCTGCAAAAATAATCCCTTTAGTTGCGTGTTCTGGTTTTTTAGCTAAAATTTGGATACCCGCAGAAGCAACTCGTCCTTGAGCAATACCTGAAAATAATCCAGTGAAAGCAATAGGCATTGCAGCCATTAACAAGTACATTCCTTGAGCTACTGTTGTATCAGCACCTGTGTTCAAG
>JAVWJE010000052.1:0-14230 GCA_036639135.1 Carnobacterium sp.
GATGAGTCGCTTTGTTTTCTTCCATCATTTCTTCAAAAAAAGTATACCTGAAATCGCGAGCTGCTAATTCTATTCCAACTTCAGGATGTTCTTTGCTTTTCCAACTGCGACTAAAGTAAGGAATCTGTTTTGAGTAACACAGCTTTTCTAAAAATAGTTCTTCTTTAATAGAAGCAGTGCGTAATTTATGATTAACATGAACAACACCATACCAAGGGCGCAAAGTATCTGGCAATTGTTGGATCAAGTCCAGTAATACCATCGAATCAACTCCGCCAGAAACAGCAATCAATAGCCGGTCCAAGGGGTTCCAATAAGGATGTTGTTGGCAATTTTTCATAAAATCAGAGAACAAGTCCATTTCTTATCACCTCGTATTATGTGTTTAGCCCTCTTTTATCTAGACATAACCCGTTACATATTTATTTTAAAAATTTTATAGTTAACTTCTTCCTATATTAACAAATAAGAACAAATATAAAAAAGGATAAGTCTCCTTATCCCTGGCTTTTCTTTTTTTAGTTACGACGCCCGCCTCGGCCGCCACGTTTTCCTTCAGTACTTCGTTTTAGTATTGTTAAACGATCATCACTATCTTTCAAAAATGATGACATCAATGAATCAAAATCATCTTTTTTAGGTTCTACACTTTTCATTCCACGGTTATTGCTACGTTGACTTTGGTATCCGCCACTACGAGGAGCTGCGCTTTCGCGACGTCCTTGGTAACCACCTGTTTTTTCTTGAGAACTTGAAGCAGGTTCAACTGGCTTATCGACTGCACGCCTAATAGAAAGACCAATTTTTCCATCGTCTCCGATAGACATAACTTTCACAGTGACTTCTTCTCCAATTTTTAATACATCTTTTATATCTTTGATAAAACTATCGGATACTTCACTAATATGAACTAATCCAGTTTTTCTGTCTCCTAGATCGATGAATGCACCAAAATTTGTAATACCTGATACTTTTCCTGATACTTTATTTCCCACTTCAATTGACATATAAAATTGTTTCCTCCTTAAAACTTGTATGCTTATTATAGCATGCTATCTGGTGACTTCAAACAGTTTATTGCTAATTAGTGATTTCTTTAGCAATAATAGTCCCTTTTTTTAAAACTACCTTTATTTCTGTATTTAATCGTGTCATTAGTCGCTTTCTTCAACACTTTTTTCTTTTGTCTTTTCAATAACTTTAGCAGCATTGTCTTCAGGTAAACTAAAAATAATTTCATTGTCTTTAGATAGATAATATTGACTTCTAGCTATTTTAGCAACATAATCTTCGTCTTCTAGACGTTTAATTTGAGTTTGTAGCTGTTCGTGTTCTTGTTTTGTATCTTTTAGAGTAACTTCAGCTTGTTGTTTTTCAGTTTCCATTTTTGATATGGATTGCACATTAGAAAAAATCTTAAAAGATAAAAAAATAATAACAAACGAACCTATCAACAAAATGATAGTTGCTCTCATACGCATTTTACGCTTTTTTTTCTGTTCACGATGAGCTTGAAGGGTTTTAGCTTTTGTATAGTCATTTTGTAGCCTAGCAACATTCGTTGGCTCTTTTTTTTTCATAAATTTCCCATCCTTTTGCTACTATATTACTAATTTTATTATAGCAAGAAAGCGGATGCGTTGTCTAATATTATTGACAAATAAAAATATTACTTATTTTCATCACTTTTTAACATTTCACTAATAACTGTATACATTTCTTTGGTTTCTTCTTTTTTTGTTGATTCAACTATTTTGTCTATTTTCACAATCATTGTTTTATTTCCAAAACTGATTGTTAATTCATCTCCAACTTTTACATCTGATGAAGATTTTGCTACTAGCCCGTTTACTTGGATTCTCCCTTTATCCGCAACTTCCTTAGCTATTGTACGGCGTTTAATAATTCGTGATATTTTCAAAAACTTATCTAATCTCATTCTTTGCTCCTCATTTCTTCTGTTTTTATTTTTTGCCATAACATTTCTACCTCTTCAACAGTCTTTGCTTCAACTCCATCAAACACATGCGGGTGTCTTCTTCGTAGTTTTTTATTAAGTGTCTCTAGTACTTCTTCTAAAGAAAAATAACCAGAACGTTCTCCTAAGTTGGTATGATATAAGACTTGCATTAGGATATCACCCAATTCTTCTACCATATTTATATCGTCTTCCTTTTCAACAGCTGCTATGAATTCTGCTGTTTCTTCTTTCAGATAAGGTATCAAACTTTCGTGTGTTTGTTTCTTAATCCAAATATCGCCGGTTTCTCCAGTAATCATATCAATATAATATTGTAATGTTTGAAAAGACTTGGTCCGGTCATTTTGTGCTAAAGGAGGGACGTACACAGAAGTCAAATTATGAACACCTTGGATACGATCAATTTCAACAAGTGGTAGCCATTCAACTTTTTCTGCTTTACTCCCTGCTGCATGGACGAATGCTACGACGTGATCATCTGGATATTTCTCCGCTAATATTAACTTAACATCACTTGCAATATATTGGTTAAAAACTTGCATGATAATAATGTGTTGCCCTACTTCCAATTCATCTTGTTTTAAATCTAACGCATCAACTAATTGAAAACCTTCTATAGGATCAATTTTTACTGCTTGAAACAAGTCATCTAAAAAGCTTTTGCCCCCTTTAATATCAACCTGGATCCCTTTTTTATTTTCAAGTAAGAGTTGAACAGACTTTTCTGCTACCATTGGATGCCCTGGAACAGCATAGATAATATCTTGCTTGTTCGCTAACTCAATCAGTTCTGTCGAAATCGTCTCATAAACCCCTTCAAATTGATCGTTTTTTTCGTACACAGTATCAAATGAGTGGAACTCGAATCCTTCTTGTTCTAGCTCTGAAACCACTGGGTGTAGCTTTGTACGTAAGTAAACTGGTTCGCCACTTTTTAACAAACGATAAACACCCATAGGTAGCTGTTCTAAATCTCCCGGCCCTAAGCCCACTACACTAATTTTCCCCATTTTCCTTCACCTGCTTTCTTAGTATTTTTTTACCAAAAGGTAATGACAACCATTCACGAATCGTTAAAACATTTAAATGAAATAATCCCGATAAAAATACACTGATTCCTATCATTACACCTATCAATGTTAAAACAAAAGCATCTGTCCGGTGACCACCATTAAAAACCCATTTTTCCATACCTTGTGTTCCACCCCATACTAGAGCGGCCATAACTAGACTAATTGTTCCTAATTTTAAAGCGAAACCTTTTCTTGCGCACTCTTTTTTTAAACTATCAGGCAGACCTAACCGAATAATAAACAGGACAAGTCCCAGCGATAAAATGGTAGCTAGACTTGCACCGATTGTGCCAAATTTCATAATTAGCCAATTATTTGCTAGCCATTTAGTTAACAATCCCACTAACAAAGCAACCATGGTTAGATAATGTTGGCTACGACTTTGCAAAATAGCATTATAAGTACCTATTAATGAAGCAAATAAGATAGCCAGCACATAAACACTCAAGACTCCCACTCCAGAACGATCACCAAATAATAACTGATTGATGTACGGCATCAAAACAATTAGCCCTGTTGTAGCTGCTATTGAAAAGGTTAACGTTATACGAACCATTGAGCTAGCTGACCGTAAAAATTCCGTTTCTCTTTTTTCAGTAACAGCCCGACTCAGTACAGGCATTAATGTCGTTGAAAAAGCTGTTGCAACAATCATGCCTAGTTGAATTAAAGGCTGCCCTCGATCATAAATACCTTTAGCATTTTTAGCGAGTTCTGAAGAGATTCCAGAATGAGTTAAACCTTTGTATAAAGTAAAAGAATCAATTAACTGCAACAGGATTAACAGAGCACTCAATAAACAAATAGCTAAACCCTCTGTCATAAAACGCTTGGTTAAAGTAAAATAGTCCATCATCTCTAATGACTCATTTTTTAGAGCGGAAAAGGAATCATCCAAAGTCTCCTCTTTTTTTCGTAGAGCTATCCCTAAAACTAAACTAGCTGCTAACCCGGCAATCCATGAACTACTCATAGCGGCTGCTCCCATTTTATAAACATCCCACTCTAAAGACTGGTATATAAAAGCTGCTATCAAAATAACGGTCACACGAATCACTTGCTCCACTACTTGTGAGACGGCTGTAGGCATCATACGAAACGTTCCTTGGAAATATCCACGTGTTGTTGTTAATAGGGGTACTAATAAAAACAACCATGAGACAGACTGAATAATTGGAGTTAGTTGACGATCTCCCATACCTAAGGCAATGTTTTCTGCTCCGAAAAAAATGAAAGAAAATAACAGTACAGAAAAAATGGATAGGAGGATAAAACCTTTTTTGATTACATTCATTTGTTGTTGTTTATTTTTCTGTTCGGCTATAAGTTTAGATAAAAAAACTGGCAATCCACTTAAAGCTATTGTCATCCCAATTCCATAAATAGGATAGACTTGTTGGTAAACGTAAAAACCCGTATTGCCTACTATATTCTGGAAGGGTACCCGATAAACAGCACTAAGAACTTTCGCAATTAAAGCTGCTAAAGAAAGGAGCACTGCACCGTTCATCGTTTTCCTCATTTGTTGATTATCCACACACAAACCTCACCTCTCAAAGTACAGTGTATCGTTGCTTCTAAATTACTTTTCAGATTTTTCTCTACGATAAGTTGCGATGACTTTTGCAAATTTTTGAAGATAATCTAACCATTGATAGGTATGAGTGTTTTCGATTTGTATCGTTATACTGTATTTTTTCTTTTTCACCGTCATGTTTGCTTTCAACGGAACTTCACCAAGTGCTCTAAAGATTTCTTCTGCTGGTAACGTATCGGTACCAGACTCAGAGAAAATCAACTCAATTTCTCGATCGGAACGTCTAATGGTCTCAATCAATGCTCGTTCGCTATAGAGCTTAATTAGTCCAATCACCAATAAATCAGCGACTTCATCTGGGAATTCCCCAAAACGATCGATGATTTCATCTTGTAGTTGAGTGTAAGTTTCTTCATCTCGCAATTCACGGATTCTTTTGTAAATTTCAATTTTTTGACGTTCATCTTCTATATAGGTTCCAGGTAAATATGCATTTATACTTAAATCAATTTCTACCTGTGTTCTTTCTTCTTTTTGTTCTAAGCCACGTTTACGAGCAACTGCCTCACTTAACATTTCTGAATACAAATCAAATCCAACAGAATCAATGAAACCGTGTTGTTGAGACCCTAGCAAATTACCTGCTCCACGAATGGATAAATCACGCATGGCAATTTTAAATCCTGATCCTAGTTCTGTGAAATCTTTAATAGCTTGTAGCCTTTTTTCACTGACTTCATTTAATACTTTATCCGCTTGGTATAAGAAATAAGCATATGCTACACGATTGCTACGTCCAACTCGTCCTCTTAACTGATAGAGTTGAGATAATCCCATATGATCTGCATTCTCAACAAATAGTGTGTTGACATTAGGGATGTCTACTCCTGTTTCAATAATTGTCGTAGTCACTAGCACATCATATTCACCCTCGATAAATTGGAAGAGGACATTTTCTAACTGATTTTCTGTCATTTGTCCATGAGCAAATCCAATACGGGCTTCAGGAATCAACTGCTGTAACTCTAAAACTTTTTTCTCAATTGTAGCTACGCGGTTATGCAAATAAAATGTTTGCCCGCCCCTAGCCATCTCTCGTTCTATTGCTTCACGGACAGCGCCAAGGTTTTGTTCCATTACATAAGTCTGAACAGGATAGCGGTTAGCCGGTGGTGTTTCAATAACTGATAAATCCCGAACGCCTAACATAGACATATGCAGCGTTCTTGGTATCGGTGTAGCCGTTAAGGTCAAAACGTCTACTTGCGATTTCAATTGTTTTAATTTTTCTTTATGCTTAACGCCAAATCGTTGTTCTTCATCCACAATTAATAAGCCTATATCTTGAAATTCTATATCTTTAGATAAAATCCTGTGTGTTCCTATTACGATATCCACTTGCCCTTTTCTTATCCCTTCAATGGTTTCTGTTTGCTGTTTTTTCGTTCTAAAACGACTCAATAAACCAATCTCAACAGGGAATTCTGCAAATCGTTGTTTCAATGTTTCATAATGTTGCTGTGCTAAAATCGTTGTTGGCACTAAGAATGCGGCTTGTTTACCCTCCTGGACGGCTTTGAAAATAGCACGCATGGCCACTTCCGTTTTACCATAACCTACATCTCCTACTAGTAAACGATCCATGGGTTTCTTATTTTCCATATCGTGTTTGATCTCGGCTGTGCTGCGTAATTGGTCCGGTGTTTCTGTATAATGGAAAGCATTTTCGAATTCCTCTTGGTACTCATTATCTGGAGGATAAGAATAACCAACTTCTTGTTCTCGTGCTGCATAAAGCTCGATTAACTCGTCTGCTATATCTTCAATTTTACTAGCTACCTTTTTCTTAGTCTTAGCCCATTCTGTACCACCTAATTTATTTATTTTAGGTGTCTTTGCTTCTGAAGAAACATACTTTTGTAATAAATTTAATTGCGTAACAGGAATAAATAACTTAGCATCATTTTTATAAATGATGGACATATAGTCTTGATTTATGCCATCAATGGTTAACGTTTCCATTCCTGTATACTTTCCAATTCCGTGATTTACATGAACAACAAAATCACCTGGATTAAGTTCGCTATAACTTTTCAAACGTTCAGCGTTAGATAACGTTTGACGCCTGGGTGTTTTTTTCGTTACCTTATTGAATAACTCACGTTCAGTCAGCAAGACTAATTTATCACCCGGTAATTCAAAACCATTTTGGATGGTTCCTTTTAAAATCTGAACTTTTCCAACTTCAATTTTTTTAGGTTTGACAACTTTACTGTCAATCTCAAAATCTTTAAATATTTGTTGAACTTTATTTGCTCGTTCATCACTAGGCACCATAACAATGACCGTATTTTTTTGTTTTATCCAACGATCCATTTCTGTTTTCAATAAAGGCATTTGGCCAAAGAATTGTTGCATGTTCCGATAAGAAAAAGGATGGATTTGTGAAAAACGTAAATTCCCCATTCCTTTTTGGAAAAGTGAAAAGTATAAAACATCCTGTTGGATACTTTTTATCTTATTACGAAAATCATTAGAAAAAACTTGTTTTTGTAAAATATGATTCTCTGAAAGTTTTTCCGTGATCCATTCGGATTCTTCTTTTATTAATTGACGTTCCATTTCCATAATGCGCGGATACTCATCTAAAATAACTAGGCTTTTTTCACTAATATAATCTAAAATACTAACCGATTCATAATACACATAATCGGTAAACAGCGCCAATTGATCCATTGGCTCACCCTTATCAAAAGCATCCATAATTGGAGTGATGTATTGCGTGAAAGTTTGTTTTGCATCAGCATCTTTTAACAAGGCTACGTTATGTTCTACAGCTTTTGAAAATCGTGGAGCAGCGCTTTGAAGTAAATCTTGAGTATAAAGTGTATCAGTGGCAGGCAAAATAGTTATTGATTCTATATTTTTAATTGAACGTTGATTGTCGGCATCAAAAAAGCGCAAAGAATCAACTTCTACGTCAAATAAATCAATACGAATAGGATGTTCTTCTGTTAAAGGATAAATATCAATAATCCCACCACGTATGCTAAATTCTCCCGGACTGCCAACTAGTTGTTGCCTCACATAACCCATATCTACTAGCTTTTGAGCCATTCCTGTAACATTCAACTCGTTTCCTTGTTGAACTTTAAAACGAGCATTCTCCCATACTTTTTTAGGTGGCAATAGTTTGCGGACTCCTGCTAAAGGGACAATAACTATTCCTGGTTTTTCAGAAAGCAAAAAATCTAAAGCCGCTACTCTTTCTGTTCTGGCTTCTGGAGACGAGACAGACATTTCTGCATATAACATTTCTTCAACTGGAAATAAGTGCAAGTCTTCTTCAGCAACAAATCCCGAAAAGTCTTCTAATAATTGTTGAGCATGAAATAGATTATGCGTAATAATAATAATTGGACGTTTCTTTTTTTCTAAAATAGCATTTATTACCAAGGTTCTAGCTGAACCAGCTAACCCTGTAACCAAGTGAACTTGTTGCTCGCCAATCCCTGATAGTAAGCCTTTTACATCAGGTGACTCAGCTAATATATGATTGATATCTCCCACTATACAGACTCCTTTTACTTTTGTTTTTCAGATGCTAAAAGAAGCTCAGATTCTTACTGGGCTTCCTTTTTATCTACTTTATTTTTTATTGTACTGGTTCATTGCATCGATAAAAGGATGGCCAGAAACCCAATAATCAATAGCAGATGCTCCATCTTTAATTGCAAACGAAATGATTTCTTCTTTTTCTTTTGAAAATCCACCTAAAACATGATTCACCACAGTTTGATCAAAAAATGGGCGATCAATACCAATACGAATACGGTTAAAATTCGATGTTCCTAAGTGTTGAATTAAACTTTTTATCCCATTGTGCCCTCCAGCGCTTCCTTTTTGTCGAAGACGAATTTTTCCAGCTGGCAAATCTAAGTCATCATAAACAACCAGAATATCATCTATTGATACATTAAAGTAATCCATCAACGGTCTCACTGCTCGACCAGAATCATTCATAAATGTCTGGGGTTTTACTAATAAAATTTTTTCTGTCCCTATAAAAGTATCTGTATAAAGAGCTTCAAATTTACTTTTGTTAAAGCTTAAATTGTGTTGAGCAGCATATTCATCCAACACCATGAATCCTATGTTGTGTTTCGTATTTGCGTATTTTACACCAGGATTTCCTAGACCTATAATCATTTTCATATCGTTTATTCTCCAGTTTGTACTAAATTCTTTTTTAGCAATTTTTTTGTTATAGACATTATAAGAATTGCACGCAAAAAAATGCCGCACGAAATCCTCTTCGTCCAGTAATGTTTTTTACAGTATACCACATTTTAATTTGCAATAGAAAGCATATTCGCTTTTCCAGTTGCTTCTATTAAGATAGTATCCTTCTCAATTATTTACTTCTTTCATTCGATTTTCGCTTAGTTCGTAATTTTATTATCTAGTCATTTGAAGTTAAGTTAAGTAAAATTCATTTATATGATAAATTTATTTGCTTCTTTAGTCTAAAATAATCAACTTGTAAGTTATAAAAATCATAACATAATGAATAAAGCAGAAAAAGAAAAATAGCTGCATTTTCATTATTCCGAAAACACATTCTTCTATTTCCTCTTCTTATCTGTGAGTGTTATAATTAGGTGCGTGATCATTTTTAAAAGGAGGATAATATATTATGGTTAATACTGAAATAAAAAGTCACCAAAAAGTTGTTATCGTTGGAGACGGTGCTGTGGGTTCTAGTTATGCATTCGCTTTAGTTACACAAAGTATCGCTCAAGAAATTGGTATCATAGATATTGACACAGCAAAAGCTGAAGGGGACGCGATGGATCTTTCTCACGCACTAGCCTTCACTTCTCCCAAAAAAATATATGCAGCTACTTATAACGATTGCCATGATGCAGATATTGTTGTCATCACTGCTGGAGCAGCTCAAAAGCCCGGTGAAACACGCCTAGACTTAGTACAAAAGAATTTAAAGATATTTAAAGGCATTGTAGACAGTATTATGGGAAGTGGTTTTGATGGTATCATTATCGTTGCAACTAACCCAGTGGATATTTTAACCTATGCTACTTGGAAATTCTCAGGACTTCCTCAACATCGCATCATCGGATCAGGTACTTCTTTAGATAGCGCCCGTTTCCGTCAAGCTATCGCTGAACTTTTAGATGTAGATTCTCGAAATGTTCATGGGTATATTTTAGGTGAGCATGGAGATACCGAATTCCCAGTATGGTCACATGCTAACGTAGCTGGTCTGCAAATTTACGAATGGATTAAAGATAACCCTGGAGTAGATGAAGAAGCTTTGGTTGATGTATTCTTTAAGGTTCGTGATGCTGCATACCATATCATCGAGCGTAAAGGTGCTACTTTTTATGGTATTGCCGTTTCATTAACTCGTATTACAAAAGCTATCTTATCTGATGAAAATGCAATTTTACCTATTTCCGTTTATTTAGATGGTGAATATGGTCAAAAAGATATCTTTATTGGAGCACCCGCAATCGTAAATCGTCAAGGGATCAAAAGCGTTATCCAAATCCCCTTAAACGATTCTGAACAAGAGAAAATGAATTATTCTGCTGAAACACTTAGAAAAGTTACACAAGATGCTATGGAATCATTAGAAAAATAATCAAGCTAATTGAAAAAAAGAATAATGAAGATTAACTTTTTTTCCTTATCTAATAAAACCCACATAACCACTTATTAAGTAATAAGTGGTTATGTGGGTTTTATTTACAACATAATTGGAAAATCGTTTCTGCATAGATATCCATCGCTTGATACATTTCATCTAAAGATATTCCTTCATTATTTTGATGAGCTAAACCTTTTGTTGTAGGAAAATGAGCTCCAAAAGCAACCATATTCTTCATCGTTCGTGCATAAGTCGCTCCTCCTGATGTAAGAGGTTGAGTTGTGTCATGCGTTTTGTTTTGATAGATAGTCATTAGTGTTTGAACCAATTCACTTTCTTTAGGAACATATAACCCGTCTACACGATCAAACTCTTGATACGTCATCCCATAAGATTCCGCTACTTTTTTAAGTCTTTTAATTAAATCTGTGACTAGAAAACTAACCGGAATACGTAAATCTAATGCTATTTCTGATTTAGTTTCATCAACACAAATCGATGCAACATTAAAGGTTAATACCCCTGTCATTTCATCTTGGATTTTACCAAAAATGCTGAATCCATCCGTTTCATTTCCAACTTTTTCAACTAGAAATTTTAACGCTGGGTGTTGATACACTTGAACTAATTCTGTTGCTAATTGATTAATCGCATTAATACCTTGTCCAGCTATGCTGGCGTGGACTGCTTTGCCATTTACTGTAACTGTCTGTTCATCTAAAGTTTGATTTACACCCATTTCAGCTAACTTTTCACTGACTAACTTTGCATCTTTTCCTTGATAACTCGCACGATCAGGAACAACATTAAATGCCTCACCACAGTTTAATATGAAGTCTGAACTTCCTGGACCAATTAATTTAACTTGCAACAATCCTTTTTCAGCATAGGTTACAGGAAAAGCACTATCAGGTACAAATCCCATGGTTGGCTGTTCTTCTTTCAAATTATACTGTTCCATACAACGCCACAATGTTTCTTCATCTGTTCCAAAAACAAATCGAATACGCTTTTTAAAAGTGATTCCTTTATCGATTACTGCTTTAAAAGCATATAATGCAGCTATAGTTGGTCCTTTATCATCTTGAGATCCGCGACCTAATAGTACGCCATCTTTTATTTCCGCATGGAAAGGATGCGTATCCCACAAACCCAAATCCCCAGCGGGGACAACATCTAAGTGACACAGTACAGCTACTAGTTCTTCACCTTGTCCGTAATCAGCATACCCGTAAAAACCTTCAGGATCTGAATAAGTTGACATTCCTAGCTCTTCACAAATGCCTAACGCCTCTGCTAAGCAATTAGCAATCGCCTGTCCAAATGGCGGATAAGTTGCTCCATCTCCTTCATTAACTGAAGGAATATCAATTAATTTTTTTAATGCTATTACGCTTTCTTTCTGATGCGCTTTCGTTACCCATATTTTCATAAAAACAGATAAGCTCCTTTCAAATTTTACTCTTCAATAGAAACATATTTTAGATTGACACTGTTAATTTGGCTTACGTGATAATTATGAACGGTCCTTCTTAATAGCATCGCTTGGGCTTGTTGATACAATGGAATAATCGCTGCGTCATCCATCAGAATTTTTTCAGCTACTAAATTATTCTCCCATTTTTTTTCCAAATTGCTGCTATCTTCTTCCATAGAAGCAACAACCAACTTGTCATATTCCTCATTCGAATAGTTGCCTCCATTAAAAACAGAATCAGATAAAAATAAACTCAAGAAATTATTTGTGTCATTTGTATCTGCACCCCAACCGGATAACAATAAATCGAAATCTCCATTATCACCTAACTCAATTCGGTTTTTAAAAGGAACACTTTTTATAGTAATCGTTAACCCAGGTAAATGTTTTTCAATTTTATTCTGTAAATACTGACTTACTTTTTTTGTTACTTCGTCATCATCAGCTACTAATTGCAATTCAATATTAGTCAATCCAAGTTCTTTTTGTGCTGTCGTCCATAGTTGCGAGGCCCTTTTTGGTTCATACTCTAAATAATTACCTGATGTTTTCCTAAAATCTTCACCTGTTTGAGGATTCTCAACTAAACCACTAGTAATTAGTCCCCCAAGAGCTTTAGAACCATTAGCGATAATATTATCAGCTAGTTCCTCCCGTGATATTGCAAGCGCCAATGCCGTTCTTAAATTTTCGTTTTTTAACGCTGGATTATTTAGATGATCTAATTCTAAATAAACAGATTTAGCTATTAAAGGCGCCATAAACTCCGGGTCTTGATTGTATTGCTGAGCAAACTCTCCAGTTAATGTAATAGAATCAATTTCTCCATTATTATATAAATTTAATCCTGTAGACGTTTCTTTAATTACTTGGTTAGTAACCGTCGTTAAAGCAACATTTTCTTTATCCCAGTATTGATCATTTTTTTCATATACCCAAGATAAACCTGTTCCATCCCATTCTTTTAAAACAAACGGTCCATTATATAATGCTGCCTCACTATTCGTTCCAAATTTTGAACCTTGAGCAGCAACAAATGTTTCTTTTTGTGGAGAGAAAGTAGGTTTAGTGATTAATTTCAAAAAGTTTTCTATTGGTTTTTCTAAAGTAATTTTTAATTCTAAGTCGTTTAATGCTTCAATTCCTAAATCATCGACTTTAGCTTTACCTGCTAAAATAGCTTCTGCATTTTTTATATCCGTCATCACAAATGAGTAATTAGCAGCTGTTTTAGGATCTACAATACGTTTCCAACCATATTCAAAGTCTGCAGCAGTTAAAGCTTCTCCATTTGACCATTTCAAATCGGGTTTCAATGTAAAATGATACGTAAGACGATCCACACTCACTTCTGGTTCTCCTTCAACTAAAGCTGGAACTGGTTTTTCATTTGTATCTAAACGATAGAGTCCTTCCATAACTTGGTTCAATGCAGTAAAACTAATTGTATCTTGTGATAAAGCTGGATCAATTGTTGGCAATTCTGAGGCAACACTTAAATTTAGTTTTTGTTCTGTTTTACTTTTTTCTGAAGTACCTGATGCAGATTCTTCATTTGTTGCTTGAGTATTGGATTGTCCACATCCACTTATAACTATCATTCCGACAGCAAAGTAAATAAGCTGTTTCATTTACATCTCTCCTTTTTTACTGATTTATATTTTTCACCATATTAACTTAATCTCTTTACACTTTTTGTTATCATACAAGATTAAACATAAATATACAATATTAAGCAACTTTTTAATCAAAAAAATTAATTTTATACATTAATAATGAATGTATTAGTTCTTTTCATTAAAATTATTCAAAAAAACAAAGCTGAAGGAATTATTTCAGCTTTGTTAGAGAGGTATGATGGGTTCATCTTGTAAATCTTTATCGGAATTAGTCGCTTTTATTTCAATAATTAATTTGTGGGGCAAACAAATACTCGTCTGTCCTGGCTTACTAATCCAACCCGTTTTCACAGCTATTTGGTCAGGACTATTGTCTTCTTTATTTCTTATTTTTATTCCATCAACTTCAATAATATTGTATTGTCCGTCTGCTGGATAAAAAGTGAATTCTTTCTTTTCTGTTTCATTTGATAATTCCATTTGCTTTACTTCTTTTCCATTAATCGAAATAACAGCAATAATTGTACTATCATGATCTGCTGAAAAATTTTGTCTGTTAAATAGAATATAGGGAATAAATGAACCAACAAGTAATAAAACAACAATAACCACATCGAGCGGTTTAACTAATTTTTTATATGTTTTTAATTTAGTCATAGAAATTGGCTCCATCCATTCTTATCTTCTTAGCGAAATGTTTATTATTCTTATTGTAACAAGCAACTGCTTACTCAACAAGAATAATATAGCTTCTTAACTATTAAGTCTAGATATAAAAAAACGTAAGAAAAGCTTTTTCGCTTTTCCTACGTTTTTATGTTATTTATAACTTTCTTTAAATTTTCTTTCAAAAAGTGGGCTGACAGATTTAT
>JAVWJE010000053.1:0-14176 GCA_036639135.1 Carnobacterium sp.
ACTGGCGTGACTACATGACTAAGTTAGAGACAAAAGAAAATGGTCCGTTACAACTTTATCAAGTATACAATGCTATCAACAAACATGCTGATGAAGATGCCATTTATTCAATTGATGTTGGTAATTCAACTCAAACATCTATCCGTCATTTACACATGACTCCTAAGAATATGTGGAGAACTTCTCCGTTGTTTGCTTCTATGGGGATTGCACTTCCTGGTGGTATTGCTGCTAAGAACGTCTATCCTGATCGTCAAGCTTGGAACTTAATGGGTGATGGAGCATTTTCTATGAACTATCCAGATGTTGTCACTAACGTGCGTTACAACATGCCAGTTATCAACGTAGTATTCACAAACACTGAATATGGATTCATCAAGAACAAATATGAAGATACAAACTCAAATACTTTTGGTACTGATTTTACTGATGTAGACTACGCAAAAATTGCAGATGCACAAGGCGCAGTTGGTTTCACAGTAAGCCGTATCGAAGATATGGACCAAGTAATGGCTGATGCTGTTAAAGCTTCTAAAGAAGGTAAAACAGTAGTAGTAGATGCTAAGATTACAAAAGAGCGTCCAATTCCGGTGGAAACATTGAAATTAGACTCTACATTGTATAGTGAAGAAGAAATTAGAGCTTACAAAGAAAGATATGAAGCTGAAGAATTGGTACCATTTAGTGAATTCTTAAAAGCTGAAGGTCTTGAATCTAAAGTAGCCAAGTAATTTTCTGGTAGATAACGTATAGTTTAATAAAAAAGGTGGGTCGCTACGTTAAAGTGACTCACCTTTTTTGTTAGGCAGATTTTATAAAGAACTTTGTCGTTTTCTACTGTTTATTTTGTCTTACTAGTGATGCATGAAACACTAGATGTTTCATAAGGTTTCGTATTTTTTTCCAATACAAAAAAATCCTTTATACTGGATGTGGGTAACTAACGAAAAAAATGTTGTGACCACTATCAAAGAGACTAAAAACAGCAGATAACACCGGATTTAAATGAATAAACTAAAGGTGTTTCGTAGCATAAGTGAACAGATACTCACTGTCAGTGAGCAAATGATATGACATAAAATAGATAAAATAGTAAACTAAACAGTACTAGTAGATGTAATCTGCCCAAAAAAATCACTTATCAGATTATGTACACAATCCCAGGAGGAGTCACGCTCATTATGAAATTAACTGACTTATTGAAATCGATAGAAATCGACTCTAGCCGCCATGATTGTCTTAAAATAGAATTAGATAAAATCGACATTAAAAAAGTTGCTTATCACTCAAAAGAAGTAGAGGCAGATACTTTATTTGTCTGTGTTAAAGGATACCAAACAGATGGACATAACTATGCGAAACATGCTGTAAGTTTAGGTGCAACAGTTATTATTGTCGAACGATTTATTGAAGACATGGATGTTCTTCAACTTAAAGTCACAGATAGTCGTGAAGTTCTAGCTGTTTTATCAAGTAATTTTTTTGGACATCCTTCTAAGTCAATGAGTTTATTCGGAGTAACGGCTACTAATGGAAAGACGACGATTACGTACATGACAGAAGAGATTTTCAAGGCCTATCAATTAAAATCTGGTTTAATAGGAACAATTCTAGTTAAAATCGATAAAAAGATAGAAATGAGTCGATTAACTACTCCAGAATCTTATGAATTGCAGCAGCAATTTGCAAAGATGGGAGATCATGAAGTCACACATGTCTCCTTGGAAGTTTCCTCCTCAGCGCTAGAACTTAAACGCGTTTATAATACTGACTTTGATGTTGTAGCTTTTATGAATATCAGTCCAGAACATATTAGACTATATGAATCATTCGAAGCTTACTTTAATGCTAAATCGTCATTGATAAGAAATGCGGCCAAAACAAGTATAGCTATTTTGAATCTTGATGAACCGTTGCTTATCTCTTTATAAGAGGAGACAGAAGCTCAAGTCGTTACTTTCGGAATCGAAAATAAGTCTGGGACAATCACCGTCTCAGATATTCGATTTTCGTTGGGCATACCCTCATTTATAGTGAATATTCAAAAACCCTTTAACACCTTAAGCGGAAAAAGAATTGAGATAACAAGTTTTGATTTAGAAATATCGGTTCCAGGCTATCATTCTATCTATAATACACTCACTACGCTTATTACGGGATTAGTCAATGATATACCGATTGAGGATGTCCAACGAGGAATTAAAAATTTTCGAGGTGTAGAGAGGCGTTTCCAGATACTCTATGATAATGAATTCAAAGTGATAGACGACTTATTATTGAATCAAAACAACATTGAATCTTGCATGGAAACCATCAGTCATTTCGATTACAATGAACTGCACATTGTACATGCAATCAGAGGAAGTAACGGTCCTGCGCACAGTACAGAGATTGGGGAGTCTATGACAGAATGGTTTCATAAAATGAAGGTTGCTAAGATCATTCTGACAACGGCACAATCACATGCAGATAAAAAAGACGAAGTCACAGAAGAAGAATTAGCCGCTTTCTTAAAGGTAATGAAACAAAATAAAATAAAAATTACGTTTTTTAAAGAACTCGACGATACATTGCGATTTGGCGTTGAACAGTTGAATGTAGAAGATATTCTACTGATTTCAGGAGCGCATTCGATGGATCAGGGTGCAGGAAAGACACTAAAATTATTAAAAAAAATTCATCCTACAGTAGATTATGAAAGAATTGATCAAGTGTTAGAGAATAAACTTATTGGAGTAGATCCTTTCAAAGTAGTTGGAAATAATTTCAAATTTTAGTTTAGAGATTTAAAAACAATCGAAAAAATAAAAATAAGAGAAATCCTAGTCTAAGAGTTAGTATAGATTAAAATTTCTTTTATTTTCTTTTTTTATAGAAGGGTGCTCAAACTATTTCTATAGAAAGATAAGATAGCGAGTATTCTATTGAATGGATAAATGAAGACAAAGGTTCTAAAAGTGTCAGTAAAGTTTCTAAGGTTTTGAGTCCATTATTTTGTGTCAACAGGCGAACATATCAATGCGTTCACATGTTGACACATTGAAGTTATAAAATAGCTGAAGACGAGCTAAACCAAATCTTGAATGAACAAGGTTCTAGATACATGAATTTATCTAATTTCATGTATCTAAATTAATTATATGTAAATAATTAAATACATAGGATTCATTTTTTTACATAAACATATTTTAATAAAAACAATGTTGAAAAAAGTCACTTATTACGAGGCATTATTAATAGAATTGGTTCCTGGGTTATAAGACCCGGGTATATTACTTTTTTAAGATACTTTTAATTCTGTGAAGTGTCTTTTTTTGATTGTACGTTCTTAATTTTTAACATTAGAGTTAATAAAATAATTACCGATAATATAAAAGAAATTTTTACCAAGTTTTAAAAACGTTTTGTTGCATTTACAACAAAATTTTTATACAATAAAGGTCTCAATGATGAAATGAGGGAACCAGATGATAGATATTCTTCGTGATATTGGTGTCATTGCGAGATCGTTAGATTCCATCGCCAATATAGAGTTTAAAGAGTTAAATCTTACAAGAGGACAGTACCTTTACTTGGTAAGAGTTAAGGAGAATCCCGGAATTATACCGGATAATTTGAGCGAAATGATAAAAGTCGATCGAACCACTGCGTCAAGAGCCGTTCAAAAACTTGAGGAAAGCGGGTTTATTGAAAAAAGATCGGATTCAAACAACAAAAAGATAAAAAGATTATTTACTACCAAAAAAGGCAATGAGTTGGCTGATTTTATCATCAAAGAGAATGAATACTCAAACGAAGTTGCTTTAAAGGGTTTGACGGATGTAGAAATCAAGACTTTTTCTCACCTTTTGAGCAAAATTAAACACAATACTGAACGGGATTGGGACTTTGTAAAAAAAGGAAATAAAAGGACTTACTAAAGGAGCTGTTAAGTTTGGAATTAAAAAAAGGCACATTCGCTGATGTAATGCTGCTTCAGAAAATCAGCATTGAAACATTTACAGATACTTTTAAAGAACAAAATACTGTGGAAGATCTAAAACGCTATTTAGAGACAGCTTATACTGTTGATCAACTCAAAAAAGAATTATCTAACGAGAACTCTATTTTTTTATTTTTACAAAATAATGAAGAAACAGTGGGTTATTTAAAATTAAACGTAGAGGATGCCCAAACAGAAGAGAGTGCTGAAAATGCTATGGAAATCGAACGAATTTATGTTCGCAGTCATTATAAAAGAAAAGGTTATGGAAAATTTCTGATAGAACAAGCTGAACTGTTTGCTCAAAAAGAAAACAAAAAGGCTATTTGGTTAGGTGTTTGGGAGGAAAATGCAGGCGCTCTAGCCTTTTACAAAGATAGAGGGTTTGTTCAGACGAGCTCACACTCCTTTTTCATGGGTGATGATGAACAAACAGATCTTATCATGACAAAGCGATTACTTTAAGGGAAGGGAAGACCTTATAATGGAAAAATTTATTGTAAATTTGGAGTTCTAGGAAGTATTTCCAGAAGTGCAACGAAGTTTGAGCGGTAGCGAAAGAATTTAAATAGAAGAGGATAATTTTTTTATTTGGATTTCTAGATTGACTTGTGTAGGAAGTACCTTGAATTTAAAATGCATTTATTGTTATACGTAATTAATAAAAAAAGGAATTTACTGCTTTTTAAGCGTTAGATTCCTTTTTAGTTCAATACATGATTCTCTATATAATCGTGTATTGAATAACCTTATTAAATTAGTAGTCTTTTTTTCTAAAATCATAATTAATAATTCCTAATACATGAAGAAAGAAAAACATATAAACAATTAAACCAAAAAAATTGCTTGTCAAAAAAGAAAGTCTATCCGAATACAAAAATTGATCTGGAAAAAAATAATGATTAGCTCCGAGTATAGTTAAACCAATCCAACCTATGTAAAAAGACATTGGTTTCTCTATTATCCATTTCTTGAAATTTTTCATTTATATCAAATCCTTTAGGAAAGAAATTTAAGTGCGGGTACCTATGCAATAATATTAAGAATTCTTTTTAATATACAGCTTTAGTGCTTTTATAGATAGAATCAAAGTGTATACAGCAAGCAATGATAGGGTGAAGACCAATGCCATTTGAATTAACGGTAATATAAAAATTATGTCTGAATTCATAAATAGAACCTCCTTATCTTTTAATTAAAATACCATAGGTAAAAAAAGTATTCTAGCTGAGTTTACTCAATTCTTATTGTGACAAACTCACCTTCATTTTAGAATACATTATTTGTTATAAAATCATGTATCAAGAATTTTGTTAGATTAAGGTTGTTTTGTTTTATTGCTCTACAATACACGATTTCTTAACATTTTATGTATTGAATATATAAAAATCCTACCTTTTACCCTACCTTGTACAGGTAAGGTAAAAGCAACACGTTAGGAAGACTTTCTGTACATCCCCATGATTGAAAGACACCGTGCTGCTTCTTTTTCAGTATGCCTATCGCTTGTTCTAATAGCAAAGAAAACACAAGTTTTACTAGTTAAAAAAGGTAAAACAACTTTTTATTTAACAAGGTTTTACGTATACTACTTTATCTCATCTCATGTATATGTTATCCTTTGAGTAACAAAAAATCTGAATAATTAACTTAGATGTATAGTATTTAATAGACATTTAACAAACGAGCCAGTTTGAAGTAGAAAACGTTTTGATATAAAGTAATGATTAACATGAATTGAATAAACCAAATGTTTTCTAGGGTTCCGCAACAAGTCGTTGGACTGGTCCGAGAGAAAACTCATAGCCTTGGCTATGCACGGAAGGATAAAAGCCTGGGAGATACTGTTTAACAGTGTTCTTCTGGGCTTTTATATTTTTATTAATAATGATTGAGAGGTGTCTTTTCATGAATCGGAATTGGATTAAAGTTTTTATTGCGGCTTTCTTAGAGGTTTTTTGGGTGATTGGTTTAACTCATGCTTATGAGTTTTGGACATGGACTGGAACCATTATCCTTATTGTAGTTAGCAATTATCTAATGATTACAGCAGCGCAAGTGCTTCCGACTGGGACGGTTTACGCTATTTTTGTGGGATTAGGTACAGTAGGTACTGTCATTGCAGGGTTGCTTTTCTTTGGTGAATCATTCAATTGGGGGAAAATTATTTTGATAATAACGCTATTGATTGGGGTGATCGGTTTAAAATTAGTCACGCCTGAGAAGACGAAGAAAGGAGCTAAATCTTAATGGCATGGTTTGCTTTGATTTTAGCTGGATTATTGGAGACGGTTGGTATTGCTATGATAAAGCAACTTTCTGTGAAACGTGACTTGCGAACAGTCCTCTTGTTAATCTTAGGATTTGGATCGAGTCTTGCATTACTTAGTTACTCACTAAAATTTATTCCTATGGGAACAGGTTACGCAATTTGGACAGGAATTGGAGTGGTCGGTGGATCACTAGTTGGTATGATCCTTTTTGGTGAATCGAAAGATTGGCGAAGAATGGTGTTTATAGCACTTGTTCTATGTTCTGCAGTCGGGCTTAAACTCGTTGGATAACTTTGAAAGGTCAGGATAAGTTATCGTTTTTGAGTTCAGCAAAAGGGCGCGATTATTGAGTAAAGAAAATAAGAAAAAAGATACAAAAGATCATGAGCAATAAACAAATAAGTAAGTTTTTTTAAATTTGCATCTTTTTTAATAAATTAAGTACTCGTGCACGAATGGATACATCTAATGCAAAAATAGGTTCATCGGTAACTACTAACGTTGGAACCACGACCAAAGTTCTAGCGATCCGATGCGCTGACGCCGCCCACCTGAAAATTCATGAGATAGCGAGTCAAGTGTTCCGGTAACATACCTACTTTTAGAATAATCTCTTCAACTTTTCTTATACGGTCTTCTTCATAAAATTTAACCTTATCAATCATTAGTTTGTAGAAGAAAAACATAAGTGTTCTTTAACTGAATATTTTAATAAGACAAGCAAAAAAAAACGTGCCTTTAAATAAAAGACACGCGTTTTCTAAAATTATTCTTTGCAAACAAAATGATACGTGAAGGCTTGATATTCTTGGTTCGTTTGCGGCACTGGCCAGCCGCTTGCCATTAATGCTGCTCCTGTATATTCTTTCTCTTCTCCGTCTAATTGATAAATTTGCTGAGGATCTAATCCTTTTAGCCTAAAAATAGCAATAGGATCGTTGGCATATTGTCGAGTTCGTACAAGGCTGACTAAGGTTTCTTTCTTATCGTTTGAAACAATTTGCCAAGCTGTAAAACTCTCATTTTCCCAAGGATTGGTTAAACGGTAATATAATCCTTCATGAATTAGATTATAATAAGATTTGAACATTTCGACTTGTTCTGCTACTTCATCTTTCTCAGCTTGAGTCAACTTGGTAATATCCAATTCATACCCAAAACTACCTGACATCGCCACAATTCCACGTGTGTTCAAAGGGGTGATGCGACTTGTTTGATGATTAGGCACAGCAGAAACGTGCGAACCATTTGTACGAGTCGGATACCCAAAAGAAGTCCCATGTTGAATACGCAAGCGTTCGACAGCATCTGTATCATCACTTGTCCAAATTTGCGGTGTGTAATACAACATCCCTGCGTCAAATCGACCGCCACCGCCGCTACATCCTTCAAATAAAACATCTGGATAAGCAGAAGTCAATCGTTCTAAGACCTCATATAATCCCAAAATATATAAATGATAGAACTTGCCATGCTCATGGCTTTCTAAGCTCTCAGAGAACACGTTAGATAAGCTGCGGTTCATGTCCCATTTTACATACTCAATATTAGCTGAATCAAGGACTTCTGTGATTGCCCCTACTAAGTGATCACGAACATCTTGCCTCGTAAAATCTAGTACATACTGATCGCGGCTGCGAATCCCAGGGCGACCCGGTATATTAATGCTCCATTCTGGGTGCTTCCGATACATATCACTATCTTCCGAAACCATCTCCGGTTCGAACCAGATACCAAATTTCAGGCCTTCTTTGTTTACAGTATCCGCTAACTGTTTCAGCCCATTGGGGATTTTCTCCAAGTTCACTTGCCAATCGCCAAGACCGCTCGTGTCTGAATCACGTTTACCGAACCAGCCATCATCCATTACGAGCAGTTCTATTCCTACTCCAGCTGCATCACGAGCGATGTCAATAAGTTTTTGTTCAGTAAAATCAAAATATGTTGCTTCCCAATTATTGATTAAAACCGGACGGCGCTGATCACGGAATTTACCACGGACCACGTTTTTCTGAATGAATTGATGATAATGGTGCGAAAGTTCTTCCAGTCCATTAGCAGAATAACTAAGAATAGCCTCCGGTGCAGTGAAGCTTTCGCCATGAGCCAATGAGTAACGGAATCCTCTGCTGCCAATACCGATTCCCGCTCTTACTTGGTTGTATTGAGACTTTTCAATGGTTGCTAAAAAGTTGCCGCTGTACATCAACATCATTCCATAACAATTCCCATGGCTTTCAGTCGTCTCCGAATCGCTTAAGATGATAAAAGGATTGTGTTGATGACTCGAAGTACCACGATGCGATCCAATTGAAAAAGCACCATTTTTAAGCGAAAGCCGTTCATATTGACGTTCCATATTGTGACGACCATGAAAATGGATGACATCAAAATCTTTGTCTGCATAGTCTAAACTTGCTGAGTCGGCTTTCAAAACATTTACTTTTCCAGAACCCATATTAGTAATTGTTACTGCACGCGTGATGATGTCTTTTTCTTCAAAGACACCATACAACAACTGAACTTTTATTTTTGAGATAGCATCATATAGATTCAATTCTAATGTTGAGACGCTTTCTCCGGAATTCTGATATGCTGCGGGCAGTCCCTCCAATTGGTACTTCTCCATTTTGATTTCATGAGAATCATAGGTCAACTCAACACCATACGATCCATCATGGTTTTCTATTTCAAGAGCCGGCTGACGGTAATCTCCCATTCCAAAAACTGGGTATTCTTGCGGTAATACATCTAATGAATACGTTCGGTCCTTACCAACTACATCAGGATTCCCTGAAAATCCCCGATTTTCATAAGAAAAGAGGTAAGACATATCTTGGTCAACTTTGGCTCCGTAATAACTATGGAGAGCATGACCATATTGATCAATTTTAATTTGGTATTCAGACTGCTGGGTCGTTAAATAAAAAACTTGTTGTTCTTCACTAAATCTAATAGCCATTTATTTCACCTCCGAGCTAACAAATTGATACGTTACTTCGTTAGCTTCCCTCTCATAAATTTCAAATTGATGTGTTTGTAAATTTGCTTTCAAACACGCTATCGTTTCGTTCTGTTTCCAAGTGATCATCAATTGGTGATCATCTAATTGTTTAAGTGAAAATTCGCCGTCAAAAGCAGTAGAACGGTTCCTGAAACTCAATAATTCAAAAATATCTTTCACGATCGGTCGTTTCATTTCTTCACTCACTTCAGCCTTGTCATAATAGTGACGATTAATATTTCTTCCTTCTTTTGTCTTTTCAAGTAAATCAATATCATTCTTTCCTGCTAACAACCCAACATAATAGACTTGTGGAATGCCTGGAACAAAACATTGAATCGCTCGTGCTAGTAGATAAGCTGCATCGTTGTCTCCTAGCGCACTATAATAAGTACAGTTTATTTGGTAAATATCTAGGTTGTTATAGGCTTCTGTACTATATATTTTTTTGACATTAGCTCCTTGTTTATAAAGAGCTTCACGGGTTTCTTCAATTTCTTTTTCTGTCAATAAGTCTTTCACATCTACTACTCCGATGCCGTCATGTGTATCTAATGTTGTAAATTGTTTTCTTGGACAAATCGTTAGCCAATGAACCAAACGCTCAACACGTCCGCTGTATAATGCATGAAGCAGCAACATCGGCAATGCAAAGTCATAAACATAATAATCTTGATCAGCAATTTTTTGTTGGATCGTATAATGCTCATGAATCTCAGGAAGAACAGTTGACTCGAAAGGAGCAATAGCTTCTTGACAGTCAGATAACAAGTTCCAAATATCTGGTTCTACAAAAAAACAATTTGTGTCAATCTTCTTATTAGCATAAGCAAAAGCATCTAAACGAATGATGGAAGCGCCTTGTTCTGCTAAAAAAGTTAGTTGTTCTTTAATAAATTGACGGGTCTTTGCGGTTGTCACATCCAAATCGATTTGTTGTTCATCAAAAGTACACCACAATTTTTCTTGGCTGCCGTCTGCAAAAGTAACTTCTACATATGGGGCACGAGGTTTGCGTTTATAAATTAAATCAATGTCTTTTTGTGTCGGCATGCCATTCGGCCAAAAATCTTTATAGCGGATAAACAGGTCTTTGTATTCTGAATCTTCTTTTTTTGCTAAAAAATCTTGTAAATAAGGAGATTGACGTGAGATATGGTTTACCATAAAATCCATCATAAAATAATACTTATCACTGATTTTTTTAACATCTTCCCATGTACCAAAAGACGGGTCTACTTTCATATAGTCTATAGGAGCAAAGCCGCGATCTCCGCTTGAGGGATAAAAGGGCAACAAGTGTACTCCGCCAATCGCATCTTTAAAATTTTCCGTCAAAATTTCATTAAGTTCTATTAAATTTTTACCTAAACTATCCGCATAAGTGATTAACATAACTTTATTTTGAATCTTCAAAAAACACACCTACTTTTCTATTTTCTCTTTAATTTATTTTACAGACCCGCTTGTCATCCCAGAAATAATATTCTTTTGGAAGATTAAATAAACAACTAAAATGACAATGATTCCTACAACATAGGATGCAAATGAAGGACCATAATCACTAAAATACTGTCCTTGATAATTATATTGGAATAATGGCAATGTCCAATTTGAATCATCTTTGTTTAGAATTAAAAGTGGCAGTAAGAAATCATTCCAGATCCATAAGGCATTTATGATCAAAGTTGTAGCGTGCATTGGTTTCATTAGTGGAAACGCAATTTGAAAATACATTCTGAATTTGTTACAACCGTCAATTTCTGCTGCTTCATCCAGTTCTATAGGAATAGCTATTTTAATGTAGCCGACATATAAAAATAAAGTCTGCGGAACCGCATATGCTAGATAAAGAATGATTAAACCAGGGATACTTGATAATCCGAGTTTAGTCATCATTGTAGTAATCGGAATCATAATTACTTGAAACGGTACAAATACTCCTAATATCAAAAAGGAATACATCAAGCTAAAAGCTTTCTTTTTCGAAATGTTTCTAGCAATTGAAAAAGCAGCCATTGGTACGAATAACGTAATCAACGTGATAGCTGCAACTGAAATCGTCATAGAGTTAAAGAAGTACTTTCCGATGCTATCTTCCATTAATCGTTGATAATTATCCAGTGTAAAAGGATTGGGCAATCCGAAGAAATTGCCTGTAATTTGATTTGTTTCTTTAAATGAACTGATCACGGTTAAATATAAAGGAAGAACAATCAACAGCAGCCCAAGAATTAACACGATATAATTTAAATAATTAACTTTCCGTTTCATCTTTTCACCCCATTCTTTTTAGACTTCAAATCGTTTTGAAACACGTATTTGAATAAGAGAAATTATAGCAATGAGAATAAATAGGACAACAGCAATAGCATTCGCGTATCCATATTGATTGCTCTTAAATGCATAGTTATAAACAAGCAGACCTAAAGTCGTTGTTTTATCACTTGGTCCTCCACCTGTTAAAGCATAAATCAAATCAAAAGCTGTCAAGCCGCCTTTTAGAGCCATTATAAATACCATACTCAATGATGGTAACAAGTAAGGCAATTCTATATACCAAAAGGATTGTCTTTTGTTTATCCCATCAATTGAAGCAGCTTCTATGATTTCAGTTGGAATGCTTTGTAGCCCTGATAAAAAGATGATGACCGGCATAGCTACTCCTTGCCATAAAGCTACAAATAATACTCCATAGATAACCGTCTTTTCATTTGCAATTAAATTTTCTTGAAGCCAACTAACTTGTAAGAGTTCGCCCAGTTGCGGAAGTCCATAATTAAATATTTGTTTAAAGATCAAACCTAATGTTACAGTACTTAAAACTGCTGGAAAGAAGTAGGCTGTTCGAAAGAAGCCTACTCCTTTCAATTTCATATTTAAGAATCGAGCGATAATGATACCCAGAACAACTTCTCCAACAATCAAGCTGATTGTAAATATTAAAGTAAAACTGATGCTCTTAATGAATTTTTGATCAGCAAAAATTTTACCGTAGTTATCAAATCCTATCATGTTGTAATTCGAGGTTAATCCTGTCCAATCCGTTAAACTATAGAAAAAGCCTTGAATCAGTGGTATATAAAAGAAAATTAATTGTAACACTATGGGTACCAGAACAAATAGATAAGCCCAATTACGATTAATGAATGTCTTTGCTTTCATTTTTCTTTCCCCCGCTCTTTAAACTTATTTCATCGTATCAAAGAAACTATTTAAGTTGTCTGCTAATTGGTTTTTATCTTCGCTATTAATATAATCTACTGTTGCATGCCAGAATGATTCTTCTGATGTCCATTCTTTTTGCAACCAAACGATTTGCTTATCAGTAAAGACATATTGAGAGACGCCTTCAGTTTCTGGGAACTTGTCTTCTGTTTCAACAGCTGTAACAGAAGTCGGAGAACCATCAACATCATAATATTTTTGCATCGCTTCTTTTGTAGTTAGGTAAGCAACAAACTTATTAGCTGCTTCTTTATTTTTTGATGATTGGTTGATTGAAACGGCTAAGTCAGCTGCTCCGACTGTCAATTCTTCGTTCTCTTCGATTCCAGGATAAGCAAACATGCCAATTTCAAATTCAGGATCTTGGTTTTGAATAGCTGGTAATGCCCATGTTCCATTGGGGAAAATTAAAGCATCTCCCTTTGCAAAAGCAGCAACAGCATCATCATATGTGGCGCCATTAGCATTCTTTTGAGTATTTCCACGTAATAGATCCAATTCATTAGTAACCGCTTTAAAGTCTGGATTACTTGTTTTAATAGCTTGTTTACCACTTCTAACTAATGCATCTTCAGCTCCATCATAGCCTCCATTTACGGTTGCCCAAGCTAATTGATGATAGCCATTAAGTGTCCAAGAGTCTGCCGTTGTAATAGAAGCTGCAAATGGTGTTTCTTCTTGTTTTTTGATTTCTTTTACCAACGTTTCAAAATCAGCCCACGTTTTAGGAGTTTCTAATCCCAGTTCCTTAAAAGTGTCTTTGTTATAATAAAATCCCCACGCATTACTTGTTAATGGAACAGAATAGACTTTATTGTTGATTGCATAAGTTTCTGGAGAGCCTTCTTTTAAGTTATCCAAATATTCTTTATCACTTAAATCTTCAAATATATCAGCTTTTGCCCATTCTTGAAAATCAGCATTTTGAGGATATAAATTGACTATATCAGGGATATCTTTACTAGCAATTCTAGTTTTCAATACCGTTCCTGGATCTGGAACATTCGTTAATTTAACGTTTATTTCAGGGTTTTCTTTTTCAAAATCAGCAATGATTTCTTCAAGCGTTCCTTTCATTTCTTTCTTTTGAGAAAAGAATTCAATAGTAGTCTTCCCATCATCAGCTTCTTCTTTATTTCCGCAAGCTGCCATTGTACTTACCAAAGTAACCATACTTAATCCTGTTATTACCCATTTAGACCATTTTCTCATTATTGTTTCCTCCTCGTATACTATTCATTACTTCTACACCTTAACAGAATAAAACGTTTTCAATAATAGTCAAATGTCGTTACTATATGGTATAATGTCCTTAACTAAATATTTACCAATATTATTATTGTTCAAAGGTGGAAGTTAAATGGAATTTGTTTATTTAGAATATCAAAAGGATCATCTCGATATCAATATTGACTTTTTTGGAAGAGAAGCCTGTGCTCCTAATTATTCTTTTGGTCCGTCTGTACGTGATAACTATGTGATCCATTATATTTTAAAAGGAAAAGGACAATTGAATATCGATGATTTCTCATTTAGCTTAGCTGCTGGAAATATCTTTATTTTACCTAAAAATTTAGTTACTTTTTACCAAGCAGATAAAGAAGATCCTTGGGATTATATTTGGGTAGGCTTAAGCGGCACAAAGATTGAAAATTATTTAAATATTGACTCAACAATTTGAGTATAATC
>JAVWJE010000054.1:0-14153 GCA_036639135.1 Carnobacterium sp.
CAAAAATTAAAACTGTAATAATAGATAAAATGAAATCAGCAGGACCGCTACGTAAAAACAAGCTATTTACCAAAGTCGCAACAATTAAACCGATTAAAGCTCCTCTTAATTGTCCGCCTAATGTTGACATATCACGCTTAGAAAAGAAACCTACTAAGCTCATTCCCGCGAATGTAGCAGAAGCCATTAAAAAGGCAGAACCGATACTTCCTAATTCGTAAATTAAAAAAATACTTGCTAACGTAACGCCATTCAATAGCGCAAAAGCAATAAAGCCTATCAAAGATGAACTAGCGGATCTCATCTTCATCCCATTTGTCGCAAGCTTAGAAACTAAAAAGATCTCTGCTATAAATAACCCAATCATCCCAAACGGGCTGCCATAAACTAGATTTAAAATTAATGGGCTTTGAGAGGCATAAAACGCCGTTATACCTGAAATAGCCAAACCTAAAGTCATATAACCATATACAGAAGCAAAAAACTTAGCCATAGTAAGTTGCTCAATGTAATCATTTGTAACGTCTTTTCTTTGAGTATTCAAGTCTATTCCTCCTCTATTTTCGTTTCGATAATAGTAATATATCAATTCGTTTGCTTTTCTAAATCAGTCTTAAGACCGATTTTTCATTTATTTGCGGTTGCTTGTAATGCTTTAACCACAGACAATAAGTCTGTACCGGAGCTAGCCTTCACAAGCATATAATCTTTTGGTTGAACGAGTTTCTTCAAAAAAATGATCATAGGCTCTTTATCTCCATCAAAATGATATAACCGTTCTTTGCTAAAGACTGTTTTCAAAGCTTCATATAAAACTTTCATATGTGTCCCATACAAGACAACGTAATCAATTTCATCAATTGATAATGCGTCTCTTATACTTAAATGTAACTCATCCGTTTGTTCACCTAATTCTAACATATCACCTAAGACAACTATTTTTCTGCCTTCATTTCTTAATTGACTAAAATTATTTAAAATAGCTTTCATCGCTGTAGGATTTGCATTATAAGCATCATTCAACAATGCGCTCTCGTGGATACCCTCCAACCATTCTGTCCGATTTTTCGTCAACTGGAATGTTGCAAGCTTTTGAGCAGCTTTTTCAACTGGAATACCTAAGGCCAATCCAATGCTTAAAGCAGCTAACGCATTATCAACATTGTACGTCCCTGTGACAGGTAGCTTAATTGAAATAGCTGGATTTAAATTAGTTGTAAAAGTTGTTTCTTTCATTCCAGGCGTTATTTTTATCGAATAACAATCATTTGTCGACAATGGCCCAAATGTTTTAACTTTTTCCCCCTTTAGAGAATGAGCTTTTTCTATTAAAAGCGGCTCATTTCCTGGAATAATTAAAAGTCCATTTTCTTTTAAGCCAGAAACAATCTCCATCTTTGCGTCTGCAATTCCTGCACGTGATCCGAAATGTTCAATATGCGACTCTCCAACCATTGTAATAATAGCAATATCCGGCTTAGCTAAATCAGAAAGCACTTTTATCTCGCCTACATGGTTCATTCCCATTTCCAGAATAATAACTTCTGTATCTGGAGGCATCTCTAAAATAGTAATCGGTAATCCGATATGATTATTAAAATTACCTTGCGTTTTATGAACACGGTATTGGCTAGATACTACCGCTTCTGTCATATCTTTAGTTGTAGTCTTACCATTGCTACCTGTAATACCAATCACCTTGGGATGAATTTTATTTAAATAATATTCAGCTAAATCTTGAAGTGCTTTTAGTGTATCTTCGACTTGAATAACTGGAATACTAGTTGGTGCATCTTCTAGCGAGTTACTCCAAAAAGTCGCAACTGCACCATTCTCGATGGCTTTTTCAACATAAGCATGTCCGTCATTTTCGCTAATCAACGGAACAAACAATGAGTGAGCAGTCATTTTTCTCGAATCAAATCCTACAGTATTGATTTCAATCTTTCCCCACGTATCTTCTATATTTCTAGCATGCACCGCTTGTGCAATTTCTTTTACCGTTAATACAAGCATACCTTTTCCTCCATTTAGTTAAACTTTAAGATTATCTAACAAAAAAAGCGGCACGGACATCTGTCCTGCCACTATCACATTAGAAAATCCATATTGATTCAATTAAATCTGATCAGTTTGTTCGAATTTCAAAGACTCTTCAAATCTTTTTAATGCTAATTGAATAAGTTCTTCAACTAAATCACCGTAATTCAAACCAGTGTGTCTCCAAAGCAAAGGATACATACTAAACTGAGTAAATCCTGGCATAGTATTTAATTCATTAATAAAAATCTCATCATTTCCTGTTACAAAGAAATCACAACGACTCAGTCCACTTCCATCAATTGCCTGAAATGCACGAATAGCATAAGAACGTAATTTTTTTTCTACTTCTTCTGAAACACGAGCAGGTATTTGTAAAGTTACTTTATTATTGATGTATTTAGCATCAAAATCATAAAAAGCACTTTCTTTTATTAATTCTCCAGGAACAGATGTATGGATATCCTCATTTCCTAGAATAGCTACTTCAATTTCTCGAGCTTCAATTCCTTGTTCTACAACGACACGACGATCATATTGCAAAGCTAAGTTAATAGCCATTTCTAGTTCTGTTCGCGTTTCGGCCTTGCTGATTCCAACACTTGAACCAAGGTTAGCTGGCTTCACATACATAGGGTAAACTAACGTTCCTTCACATTTTCTGAACACTTCGTCAACATTAGATAACCAATCCCCTTTACGAATAGGAACGTAAGGAACTTGTGGCAGACCTGCTTGTTGAAAAAGTTGTTTGCTGGTTATTTTATCCATTCCACATGCACTAGCTAACACTCCAGCTCCTACATATGGCATACCAATAACTTCAAAAAGACCTTGAACTGTACCATCTTCACCATTCGGGCCGTGCATTACAGGGAAAATAACAGCATTGTCTTCTTTTAAATCTGACGGGTTAATTTTTTTACCTTTAGAAGGCAGTCCTTCTTCAGTAGAAAAACAAGTTTCTTGAGAACTTATCAACCGCAAAGCTTCAGAAAATTGAACGGAATTTGCCTGGTTAACGACTGCACCTTTTATCCAATCTCCATCTCTTGTAATGTAAATTGGTTCAACTTCATAGTAATCATAATAGATTTCTTTGATAATGGAGAAGGCTGTTAATATTGAAATATCATGTTCAGCGCTTTTTCCTCCGTATATTAGAAAGATTTTCATTTGGCTTTTCCTCCGAGTTATAACTTTTAGTCTCTTCTTCCAACATGAGTTCTTTTGAATTCAAACGTTATTGTATCATATTTAAATTGATAAAAATAGCGGTCATTTTCGATGAGTCTTTCTTTTTACTTTTCACTATTTAAAGCACTAAGATGGTCACCAATTAAAAAAATATTGTTCTTTCAAAATAAGGGTATTAGTAATAAAACTAGTGTAAACAAAAAAGCCATTAAACACTTGTTTACATGACTTTTCATTCCACCAAAGGTTGAAGTAAATCCTCTTGTTTAAAAGACCACTCTTTTTGGTTTTTATCATAACAGATCGTTCCTAGTAGATCCTTTTTTGAGAATGTTTGGTTTACATCTCTCAAACGATCCTCGACTAAATAAATCGGTATTTCACACATTGGTTGTTGTTTTTGAGTTTGCATCTGAGTAAAAGAAAATAAAACACCTTCTCTTAAGAAAGGAACCAATTCTGTAATTAACTCCTTAGGAATAGGTTGAATTTCAGTTTCTTTTTGAAAAAATTTTTTCTTCTCGTTATATTTCAATCCCAATGATTTTGTTAAACTAGCACTCAACAAACCATAAAATTGGTCTAAATAACGAAAATAAACTTTTTTGAAGTTATCAGCCATAGGTAAGTAAATGTAGTTATTTTGCAATTTGTAATAAAAAGGAGAATGTAAGTGGGTATGTGCATGAGCAACATATAACAATTCAGATATTTCTACAGGTGTCAATTGTCTTAATAGTTCGATACTTTCAAAATCTATCCACTTAAGAGTGCAACTAGTATCTTTGTCTATATTTGCCTTTAAGTAGTTACTTACTTTTTCTTCTCCACGAATCATTTGGAAACCGGTATGAGGATCAAATTCGCCTATATCTTTTGAGGCATTCAGCAATAGAATGTTTTCAGGTACTTTTTTTATGATTTCTTCATGATTTTTGAATATGATGCCTTTACTTAAGACAGAATTTGTTACACCATCTAGATGAACATAGATATAATCCGAAACCAACAGGTACCCCTCCTTCTTATTTTTTCTACACTTCATTGTACTATAATTCTTCTTTTTTATCTGTATCAATTCAGTGATATTCTTATTACAAGATAAGTTTGATAGCGCTTTATTAAGACAACTTGGTAACAAACGTTTTTTTACATCTCTTCTAATCGTTTTATTCTTGATTCGATTGACGGATGAGTTGACATAAAACTCTGTTTCTTTTTGTTTTTAAAAGGATTGTCGATATATAATGCCGCGCTAGTTGGGTCTGCTTTTTCCATAGGAGGACTATCAGATATTTTTTTTAAAGCAGAAATTAGCCCTTGAGGATTTCTCGTCAATTCTATTGCTGAAGCATCTGCTAGATATTCTCTATTTCTCGATAAGGCTAATTGTGCCATTGTCGCTGCTAGTGGCGCCAGAATAAGAAGAACAATTGACATAACAAACAAAATAAGAGAGTTATTATCGTTTTTACTGCTTTTTCGTCTTCCACCGCCAAACCATAACATACGAGTTCCAACGTTAGCTACTAAGGCGACTACAGCCGCTAAAGCTAGAGCAATGGTAGATAAGCGTATATCATAATTACGAACGTGAGATATTTCATGAGCTATAACACCTTCAATTTCTTCACGGTTTAACCTTTCCATCAGTCCAGTTGTTACAGCAACAGATGCTTTATCTGGAGAATTACCTGAAGCAAACGCATTAGGACTTTTATCGTCAATGACATAAATTTTAGGCATCGGAACTTTACCAATCAAGGAAAGTTCTTCTACTACGTTCCACAAGAGTGAGTAGTCTTTTTTTTGAGTGATTTCTTTTCCTTTATTCAACTTCATCACAACTTTTGTTGAATTAACAACCATTAGAAACATATAGATTAAAGCAATAACTGCAGATAAGATTGCCCCATTTATAGCACTATTGAAGTTTAAAGAACCAACTACTCCCCCAATGACTAAAATTAAAAGAAAGAAACCAATCATTAATACGACTGTTTTACGTTTATTTTGTTCGATTTGTTCAAATAACATTATTGATTCACCTTCTTTCACTCTATCTACCTTTAAGTAAGATTTGAAAAGATAGTAAGGAAAGCTATCTAGAAAATTCAACTAAGATCTAGAAAGTAGCTAAGTTAGCTTTCTAGTCCGTTTTAATTTTTTATTCTAGAAAGATACTTTCGGCACGTTTTTCTCTTCAACAGGGGTTTCCAATAAAGGCTCTGATTTAAATCCATGAATATTTGCTATGATATTGCTTGGGAAAGATTCTAGCTTAATATTATAAGTTGCCACACTAGAATTGTATAATTGACGAGCATAAGCAATTTTATTTTCTGTAGAAGTTAATTCTTCTTGTAACTGAATAAAGTTTTGGTTGGCTTTTAAATCTGGATAGCTTTCACTTAATGCAAATATAGTCTTTAATGTATCTGATAATTGATTAGAAATTTGCATTTTTTCTTCATGATTTTCAGTTGGCACTTGTGTCAACTGATTACGCATTTGGATCACTTTTTCAAAAGTTTCTTGTTCATGCTTAGCATAACCTTTGACGGTCTCTATCAAATTTGGAATTAAATCATTGCGTCTTTTTAATTGTACATCTATCTGACTCCAAGCTTCCTTAACCCACATTCTCGCTTTAACTAAGTTGTTGTATATCGTAACATATGAAATTAAAAACAAAGCTAAAATTATCCCCACTATTATCCACAACATAAGCCTTGCACCGTCCTCACCTTTTGTTTTATCGTATCAAACAAACTACAAAAAAGCACGTAATTGCAATGGTTTTTGTACAAAAAACCTTCAATAAATTAAAGGTTTTTTAGTGCCTTTTGGTTTAAAGCACGAGAATCAACCAATTGATAATTCTATTTCATCGACTGGGCGATTTCCAACTCAAAACAGACTCGAGTGTTTTATAACAGTAACTTGTCCGTCATTAACTTTTTGGGTCATCGAATAGGTTACAGGTTAGTTTTTTTACGCAAAAAAATAGGTATTATATAACTTTAGCACTATTATTCCCCTTACTACTTTTTTTATTTTATAATGAAACCGAAAAGAGAAAGGAACGAGTAAAATGGATACCCAGCAACAACTTATTGAATTGAAACGTGCCATGAGAGAGACAATGGAACTCCACCTTTTTGAACGTTACCAGTCCGTTTACCTCTATCTCAATGGATATACTCTGGAAGAAGTTGCTGGAATGGTAGGCCATACTTAAAAAAACTATCGGCGGGCACGTCTCTGCGTATTGCAAGAAAGGGCTAACCGGTCTGATTCCCGGTCGCTCTTCTGGCCGACCTCGCCGTTTGACCTCTCAACAAGAATCAACATTGGCAAAGATAGAGTCTACAAGACTTCCTTCAAATGTTGAACTAGATAAATTTGCCAACTGACATTAGAACTCATGATTTTTTATACACAACGGGAACAAGTCATTGACCACTTTGTATTCGACTATAGAGTAATACTTTAAGTCAACTTATATCTTTCTTTTTTTAAGGATAGGGAGGAAAAAAGTCCTTCCAGTTTTTAGACTGGAAGGACTCTTTTTCGCTTCTTCTTCGTTTTTCGGATGAAAAAGGCATCTTAATAAGAATCATTAATTTCTATCAAGATTTGTAGATGCAACCAATCCGCTAGCAAGATTATCCATATCTGGTTTATCTGCTTTGAGAATCAATTTTTCATTAACAAAAGCCATTTGCCCAATCCTGCTCATTTCTCTACCATAGCCTGAATGCTTTACACCACCGAATGGCAATTCAGGTAAGGAATATCGGAAATTATTTACAAAAACCATTCCCGTATCTATTTTGGCAGCAATTTCTGCACCATGTTTGCTGTCACCGGCAAATACGATACTACTTAAGCCATATGGTGAATCATTAGCTAAATCAATTGCTTCTTCTTCTGTTGCTACTTTGTACACAACTGCGACCGGGCCAAACATTTCTGTTTTATGTGCAGGGTTATCCTGGTCCACATCAGTTAAGATGGTTGGCATAAAAAACTGTCCGAGTAAATCAATTGGTTCGTTTCCGTACACAACTTTAGCACCTGCATTGATTGCTTCATCAACTTGTTTTTGCAATTCTTCTTTCGCTTTCTTGCTATTCATTGGAGCTATTGTGGTATCAGCATCTAATGGATCTCCCGGTTTTACTTTGCTGAAATTATCTTTCAACCGTTCTATAAATTCATCATATACCTTTTCCATCACAATAAAACGTTTAGATGAAGTGCATTCTTGCCCAGCATTATATAGACGTGAACGCCAAGCAATCTCAACAACCTCATCCATGTTCGCATCATCCATAACAAGGAAAGGATCCATCCCGCCAAGTTCTAGTGTCGATTTCTTCAAATGCTCCCCTGCTGTTTTTGCAACTATTGCACCACTACGCTCAGAACCAGTTAAAGCTACTCCTTGAACTCTAGGGTCAGCAATTGCTTCTGACACTTGATCGTAATTTAAAAATAAATTTGTTAGAGATCCTTCAGGAACACCTGCCTCCACTATGACATCTGCCATTAATTGAGCAGATGTCGGTGTATTAGATGCATGTTTTAAGATCATTGTATTTCCCACCATAAAGTTTGGCGCGAAAACTCGCATGATTTGATAATAAGGGAAATTCCACGGCTCAACCATCATAATGACACCTGTAGCTTGATGGTGAATTTCCGCCTTACCATTTGCCTTTGTTTCAATTTCTTCCGGTTTCAGCATCTCTTCTGCATGGTCCGCAAACCACTCGGCTATCATTGCACATAATTCAACCTCGCCTTGTGCTTCAACCAGTAATTTCCCCATTTCAATCGTACACGTACGCGCTAACTCATCTGATTTTTCACGTATTTTTGCAGCTACTTGATGCAGTAATTTAGCCCGTTCTTTAATATCCTGTGTTTTAAAAGTATGATATAATTCGTGGCCTCTTTGTAATGCATCCTCTAACTGTTGGTTTGTAGCATCTGAATATTCTTTTACTAGTTCATTTGTATATGGATTGAGTGTTTGATAAGCCATTCAAAAAAACCTCCTCAAATTTTTAACTTGATCTAATAGGTTACTTCGTTTTTACTTAACAATAAAAAGAACTTAAACAACAGTGAGAGCCCTTACAAATTTGGGTAATCACTGAATGGAAGTATACTTCTGTTGCTGATTAAGAAAATTATATCTACCCTCCTAACTATCCAACGTTTTATCAAGTAACCAACTGATAATTAACAAAACAAACTTGCTTTTACACTAGCTTGAAATTACCAGATTACTTGACTCATCTAATTCTACCTATTCAAATCATAACATTAACTATCTATCTTTTAAAATGATTCAATCTGAAGGTGTGTTTCTAGGGCTATTAAATCTATCATACTTTCTTTGAAAAAAAGAATTATTGAAAATCTATTCCAAAAAAAAAGCTCTGAAATCAGAGCTTTTAAACTATTCTTATTCTTCTGATGCGTTTGCGTCTGCCAAACCATATTTTTTGTTGAAACGGTCGACACGTCCATCTGCTTGTGTAAATTTTTGACGCCCAGTGTAGAATGGGTGTGAATCAGATGTAGTTTCAACACGAATTAATGGATAAGTATTGCCATCTTCCCACTCAACAGTTTCACTTGAATGTTTTGTAGAACCAGACAAAAATTTAAAACCTGTAGTAGTATCCATGAATACAACATCTTTATAAGTTGGATGAATTTCTTTTTTCATGTGCTCTCGCTCCTTTGCCCTGATACATTTGCTGAACCAGAGTTCTTTTTTATTTTTAATTAACAGTAGAATGTTAACACGTCTATTGTCTTATTGCAATATATTCTTAATATTTTTAATAGGCAATTTCTTATCTGCGTACATTACGATTGTTTTTTGGTTGGCTAAAGGCCTTTTCCGAAAAATTCTCAAAGAATTGTTGATTGTTCGCAGAGTTACGCAATGCTGTGATGAATTGGTCCGTTAACTCTAATGAATCATTTATCATTGCATGACGAAGCTTCCAAATCTCATCTAGATGAACCTTATTTAATAGCAGTTCTTCTTTTCGTGTACTTGATTTCTTGACATCAATAGCTGGGAATATCCGACGTTCTGACAGTTCTCTTGATAAATGAAGTTCTGAATTCCCTGTTCCTTTAAATTCCTCGTAAATAATATCATCCATACGACTACCCGTTTCAACTAATGCTGTTGCTAGAATAGTTAAACTACCGCCTTCTTCGATATTTCTCGCTGCTCCAAAGAACTTTTTAGGCCGATAGAGAGCTGCTGGATCAATACCTCCACTTAAAGTTCTACCACTTGCAGGAATGACGAGGTTATATGCGCGAGCCAAACGAGTGATACTATCCATTAAGATAATAACGTCTTGTTTATCCTCTACTAAACGCATCGCTCTTTCCAATACCAATTCAGCAACACGTACGTGATTTTGAGGTTGTTGGTCAAAAGTAGATGAAACAACCTCTCCTTTCACACTACGTTCGATATCGGTTACTTCTTCTGGACGTTCATCAATTAACAAGACGATTAGTTCAGCTTCTGGATAATTCTCAGCAATTCCGTTCGCAATTTCTTTTAACAAAGTAGTTTTACCAGCTTTTGGCGGTGCGACAATTAAACCACGTTGTCCAAATCCAACTGGAGCCACAATATCAATCATGCGTGCAGAGATTTTAGATTGTTCTGTTTCTAGTTTAATTTGACAATCTGGATAAAGAGGTGTCAAGGCAGGAAAATGTGATCTCTCTTTGGCTTGTTCCGGATTACTACCATTTACCTTGCTTACATGCATCAATCCATAATATCGTTCAGACGGCTTTGGTGGTCTAGCTTTCCCCGTTACTTTATCTCCATTACGCAACCCAAATCGTTTGATTTGAGAAGCAGAAATGTAGATATCTTCTTTACTAGATGTATAATTGATTGGTCTCAAAAAACCGAAGTCTTGTTGCGCCATAATGTCTAACACGCCTTCAGCTATAAAGAAGCCTTGCTTTTCTTCTTGTGCTCGGATTACAGACAAAGAGAGCTCTTTTTTGTTCATTTGACTATAATAAGATATTTTTAACTCTTTCGCAAAAGCATAAATTTCTTTTAACGTTTTTTCTTCTAGTTGTTCGACTGTCAGTATCTCACTCATCTTTTAGACTCCTACACTATGGTATCTTCAACGTCTACCATTTTAACGTCCGCGCCTAAACCAGTTAATTTTTCAATAATGTGATCGTAGCCTCGTAAAATATTTTCTACTCCCGTGATTGTAGTTGTTCCTTCAGCCATTAATCCAGCTATAACTAAACAAGCACCTGCTCTTAAATCACTGGCTTCAACTTCTACACCTTTTAGTTTACAAGGTCCTTCTAACAGAATTAAATCCCCTTCTACACGCGCTTTTGCACCCATTCGAACTAACTCAGGAATATGCTTTACACGTTTAGCATAAATAGTATCTAATATAGTTGATTCTCCTACCGTTTTCAGTATCAAAGGTGTTAGAGGTTGTTGCAAATCAGTCGCAAATCCTGGATAAGGGAGTGTTTTTACGTTAATTGGTTTCAATGGAAGTTGTGCTTCTTTCACACGAATACTGTCTTCTTCAATAGTCATCGGAATTCCCATTTCTTCCATTTTCGCTACTAGCCCTTCTAAGTGTTCCACGATAACGTTTTGAACAGTGATATCCTCACCAATTGCTCCAGCTAAAGCCAAATACGTTCCTGATTCAATTCTATCAGGGATAACAGTGTGCCTGCAACCATGTAGCTCACTGACCCCTTCGATGCGAAGGATATCTGTTCCTGCTCCACGGACTTTTGCACCCATATTATTCAGTAATGTTGCTACATCAATAATTTCGGGTTCACGAGCTGCGTTTTCTATGATAGTGGTGCCTTTTGCTTTTACAGCAGCAAGCATCACATTAAGTGTTGCTCCAATCGAAACAACGTCTAAATAAATACGAGTACCATTTAGTCCTTCTTTAGGGGTTCTAAGGTACATTGCTCCTTGTTCATTCTCAACTATGGCCCCTAACGCTCGAAATCCTTTTAAATGTTGATCTATCGGACGAGGACCTAAAAAGCAACCACCTGGCAAGCCAACGACCCCTTGTCCATATTTAGTTAATAATGCACCCATGAAATAGTATGATGCACGTAAACTTTGTATTTTACCGTTTGGCATAGGAATAGAAATCATTTCTGTTGGGTCTATAACTAATGTCGAGCCATCAAAATTAGTCTTAACGTGCATAATGTTCAAAATTTCAATCAATGAATGCACATCTTGAATATCTGGCACTCCTTCTAAAGTAACTGGAGAATCAGCAAGGATTGAAGCTGGAATCAAAGCAACTGCACTATTTTTAGCTCCGTTGATTGTCACTGTTCCGCTTAACTTCTTTCCTCCATTAATAACTATTTTTTTCATTGTTTTACCTCACTTTATCATTTTAACCGTTTATTCTTTTTTATTAGCGCTTGCTCTAAACTTATATTCGTTATACTATTTTATGATAGTAGAAACAATTGTTTTATATTAGTGAATTATGTTTGTTTTTTCTTCAAGAAAGCAAGTTTTTTTGTAAAATTAAAACTTGTCATCATGTAGATAAAAAGTTAATTTGTAATCTCTACATTAAAGTTTGAAACTTGTTATTTTGAATATTAAATTATTAAAAGCAGGCCCCTCTAACAGAGTACAACATTGTTTTTTTATTAAACACTGATTCATGTTACTATACTATTGGCTAATATACAATTCTTATTATATTTCCAATAAAACAAATAGTCTAGCAAACAGGTTTATTTAACCAAAAAAACACAAAAAAAGCATCGACAATCTAATGCTTGTCGATGCTCTTTTCAGCTAATAAGAATTTAAATTAAGCTTTGTTTGATGAACCAAAACGTTGCATAGTTTCTTTAACTGTAGCAACAATTCTTGCTTTACCAGGCGCAATAACTTTACGAGGATCGTAAACTTTATCGTCAGTAGCTAATTTTTCACGAACAGCTGCAGTCCAAACTTGTTGTAACTCAGTGTTCACGTTGATTTTAGAGTGACCATTTTCAATACCAGATCCACCGTGTAATACTAAAGGAGCATGAGTCAAATCAGAAATTTCTTTCATTTCATCAAATCCTAAAACAGGTTCTCCTTCGTAGTCACCATGTACAGAGCCTAAAGCTGCTGCTAGAGCGTCAATGTTTGCTTCTTTAATCATACGTAGACATTCTTGAGGGTCAGCATATTGAACTCCTCCAGTAACGCCATCTTCCGTTCCACCAACTGTTCCTACTTCAGCTTCTACAGAAGCGCCTTTTGAATGAGCATATTCTACAACTTTTTTAGTTGCATCAATATTTTCATCAATTGGGTATGCTGAGTTATCAATCATTACTGAAGAGAAACCCGCGTCAATAGCAGATTTACAGCTTTCAAATGAAGAACCATGGTCTAAGTGTAATGCAACAGGAACGGTAATGTTCATTGTTTCCATTAGAGCTTCTGTCATTGCAGCAACAACTAATGAACCACCCATGTATTTTCCAGCGCCTTCAGATACTCCTAAAATTACTGGAGAGTTTTCTGCTTGTGCAGCTTCTAAAACGGCTTGCGTCCACTCAAGGTTGTTAATGTTGAATTGACCAACTGCGTATTTACCTTCTAATGCCTTGTTTAACATATCTGTCATGCTAACTAAACGACTCATATATATTTTCCTCCTTAAGGAAAGGTTTTATTTATCAAGGTCTTCCCTTGACCAACATTTTTATTATACCAAACAAAATAAACAATTTCCAGACTAAAACCACCAATTATTATGATTTAGCATCAATATGAAAGGAAATTAGTGTTGGTTATTTAATGAAGCTTTAACAAATCCTGAAAATAACTTTTGCGGACGATTTGGACGTGAAAGAAATTCTGGATGAAATTGGCAAGCTACATAGAATGGGTGGTCAGACAATTCAACAATTTCAACTAAACGGTTATCAGGTGAAACCCCAGAAAACACCATTCCTTTATCTTCCAATAATGTACGATAATCGTTATTAAACTCATAACGATGACGATGACGTTCTTGAACGACTTCTGCGTTACCATAATTTTGAGCTGCAACAGAACCAGCTTTTAGCTTGCATGGGTATAAACCTAAACGTAATGTTCCACCCATTTCTACTACATCTTTTTGATCACTCATCAAATCAATAATATTATGCGGCGTTTCTGGGTCCGTTTCGGTAGAATGAGCTCCTTCAAGTCCAACTACATTGCGAGCGAACTCAACACAAGCCAATTGCATACCTAAACAAATACCAAAGAAAGGAACGGTATTTTCACGAGCATACTGAATAGCTGCTATTTTACCTTCTAGTCCTCGGTCGCCAAAGCCACCAGGAACTAGAATACCATCTGCGTCTTTCAATAATTCTGCTGCGTTTGAAGTAGTCACTTCATCCGCATTGATCCAATCTATTTCAATTTCTGAATCTTCTGCATAACCAGCATGGTTTAATGATTCAACTACTGACAAGTATGCATCAGGCAACTCAACATATTTTCCTACTAATGCAATTCTTGTCTTTTTAGACAAGTTCAATACACGTTCTTCTAACTTAATCCATTCAGTCATATCAGCAGGTGGTGCATCAATTTTCAAATGATCACATACAATTTGATCCATACCTTGTTTTTGTAAATTCAAAGGAATTGAATACAATGTATCTACATCTAATGATTCAATAACTGCTTCTGGAGCTACATCACAAAAAGAAGCTAATTTATTTTTCAAATTTTGAGAAACTGGACGTTCACTGCGTACTACCAAAATGTTCGGTTGAATGCCTAGTCCTCTTAATTCTTTAACACTGTGTTGAGT
>JAVWJE010000055.1:0-7805 GCA_036639135.1 Carnobacterium sp.
CTTGGTCATATAAAGAAGATTTTTTTATAGGATGGTCTCCTTCAATTTTACCTTCTGCATTTAATTCAACAATTTTTTGGCCATCTATTCCATTTATATCAGGATGATGAATTTCAATTCGTTTATTGTAGTTATCATATAAACCCAACAAACCTCTTCCCATTCCAATAGGCCAATTCATAGGGTACGAATCAATTTTCAGTACTTCTTCTAACTCTTCTAATAATTCCAATGGTTCTTTCCCATCACGGTCAAGCTTATTGATAAAAGTGAATATTGGAATACCACGCATACGACAAACTTGGAATAACTTCTTAGTTTGAGGTTCAATCCCTTTACCACTATCAATGACCATTACTGCACTATCTACGGCCATTAACGTTCTATAGGTATCTTCTGAAAAATCTTCGTGTCCAGGTGTATCTAAAATATTAATTTTTTTGTTTTGATATTCAAATTGCATAACTGAACTAGTAACAGAAATCCCACGTTGTTTTTCTATTTCCATCCAATCAGAAGTTGCAAATTTGCCTGTTTTTTTACCTTTTACTGTTCCTGCTTGACGGATTGCCCCACCAAATAGCAAGAGTTGTTCTGTAATTGTCGTTTTTCCAGCATCTGGATGAGAAATAATCGCAAATGTTTTTCTTGATTCTACTTCGTCTATTAGTTTCTGTTCCATATTAGTATCCCTCATTTAAATCATTATTTAGTAGTTTTATTTAATGGCATGCGCTACATGTCAACACCCTTTTCTATTAAAACTCTTTTTCACTATAATCTAAAGTATTATAGCATACTCATCAAGTTTTTTTTATTTATTATTGAAACCATATTTTCCAACATAATTCTCAATTGACCAAATATTCTTTTTATCCAGCTTAGTAGCTTGTTCCGCTTCTTTTAAATCAGCTAGATAAAGTTCTTGTCCTTTTTCATATCCTACTCTTGCTAACCCTTCAAGTACCAGTTCTTCCTGGACTAATTTACCATCTGCAAATAGGTATGCTAATATACGTCCGTGCTGATCTTCATGTTCTTGAGTAGGTTCATACTCTAATGTTAATTTTTTCTCTTTTAAATAATCCGCTAAATATTCTTTTGATTCCTTGCCAAACGGTTGAACTGAACCAGTTTTGGTTTTTGAGCTTTCAGGAGTATCTATCAAAAGTAACCGCATTTTTTTACTTTCTCCATTTTCATTAAATACAATTGTATCCCCATCAATTACTCTTTCTAACTCTATCACTAATTCTTTATCTTTAAGTTCTTCTGATAAAAATGTTGAGGAGTCTGTAACTGCATAACCTCCAGCTAAAGCTATAAATATAGCTATTATACCTGAGATTATTTTTTTCTTTTTTTTCAATTTCTTCACATCCTTTTAAAAAATCAACAAGCACCTTCTCATTTTCTTATTGTAATACAAAAAAAATATTGATGGAAGTTTTAAAATTAACATACTCAAGCAATAAGTTAGTATTTACCTTTCCAAAATAAATAAGGAGGAAGGTCAAAAACCCCCTCCTCCTCTAAGGTATTAAAAATACCTCTTTTAATTATTTTTCAGCTAATTTTCTTTCTTGTTCTACGGCTGCTTGAGCTAAAATATTCAAGTAGTTCCAAGGACGGTCAAAGTGTGGTTGGAAGAAGAAATCAACATATGCTAAATCTTCAATAGTCATTTTATTTTGAATAGCTAATGAAAGTGTATTAGCAGATTGTGTCACATCATATTTAGACATGATTTGTCCACCCACGATACGAGTTGTTCCTACTTCATAAACTAACTGCATTAAAACTTCTTCAGTTGTTGGCATAAACTCAGGACGATAATTATCTTTAACCAAAACCGAACGAACCTCTAGATCAAAGTGTGGCGCACCACTTGTTGTTACTCCTGTTGAACCAATGTTAAATCCGAATAAATACAAACCTGATGTTGATTGAGTTCCTCTATATTTAACTTTTGGTTCTATAATATTTTTACCTACTAACGTACCCATACGTACAGCATTCGTAGCTAATGGGATGTATGCATGTCCACCATTCGGGTTATAATTAACTGCACAACTATCTCCTGCAGCATAAATATCAGGATTGCTTGTTCTCATATAGTCATCCACAATAATGGCTCCATTTGGTAACATATCAACTTTGCCTTTTAATAAATCATTGTTAGGGCGGAATCCTACACACATAATAACTAAATCTGTTTCATATTCATCTTTAGCAGTTAAAACCGAAACAACTTCACCAGCTTCATTAGCATTGAATCCATTAACTGACTGATTTAATGCTAATTTGATTCCTCGATTTTGTAAGTCTGCTTCTAATACATCTGTAAATTCTTTATCAAGATATTTGTTTAAAATACGATCTAAACCATCAATAAGTGTAACATCTTTACCAGACTCAGCAAAAGCTTCAACTAATTCGATACCAATATAACCACCACCCACAATTGTGATTTTTTTAGCATCTTTTGATTTAGCAATTAATTCATTTGCTTGGTTATAATTTTTGCACAATAAAATATTTTTATAATCAATACCTGGAATTGGCGGAATAATTGGCCAAGAACCTGTAGTGTTAACTAATTTGTCGTATGTTTCTTCAAATACTTCACCTGTTTTAATATCTTCAACAACTACTTTTTTAGCAACTGCATCAATTTCTTTAACATTGTGTTCCATTTTAACTGTTGCACCCATAGAAGATAACTCTTCAGGATTTGAATAAAATAGTCCCGCAGGGTCTTTAACCACGCCACCTACGTATAAAGCTATTCCACAAGATAAAAAAGAAATGTTGTCATTGCGTTCGAAAACCGCTACTTCAGCTGAAGGGTTTTCATTTAAAATTGTTTTTACTGCAGATGTCCCTGCATGAGTACAGCCAATTACGATTACTTTCATGTTGTAATTCCTCCTAATAAGAACTTTTCATTGGATTTGTTTAATAAAATTGACACTATTTTAACTGGCATTATTATTCACTAATCACTAGTTGACTATATCACAATACTTCTAAAAATGGAAACATAAAGAATCATTTCACTAATAATTCCCTTTTTTCTAATGCTATTTAGGTAAAAAAAGAATAAAAGAAACAGCTAAAAATAAGGAAGATTCCCTTTTCAGCTGTTTCTTTTAAATAAATAAAAGCTATATTAAATTCTTATAAAAACTGTATCATTTTTTAGTCTCTTCAGGCTGTAAATTCAAGTGTTTTTTCTTAATATTTATCATATCATGTAAATAGACAACAATTGTTTTCACTACTGCATAAAATGGAACACCTAAAATCATGCCTAAAAGTCCGGCTAGATTACCAGCAACCAATAAGATGACAATAATCGTTAGAGGATGTATGGCTAAAGTTTTTCCAATTACATTTGGCGAAATAAAGTTTCCATCTATTTGTTGAACGACTAAAACAACTAATGCTACTAAGAGCCCTTTTATTGGAGAGATAGTTAAAGCAATAATAACTGCTGGCGCGGCACCTATATAAGGCCCAACATAAGGGATAATATTCGTGATACCTGCAATTATCCCTAACAACAAGGCATAAGGCATACCAATAATTAAATAACCAATGAATGTAAAAATTCCAACCATTAAGCAGACCAGCGCTTGTCCACTAATATAAGAAGCAATCGTGTTATTCATTTGACCAAGAAGTTCAATCATTTGTCCTCTAAATTCTTTTGGAAAAAATTTTGCTACTGCTGGTCTAAAAAGTTGTCCGTCTTTAAACATATAAAAAAGAATAATAGGTGCCGTGAAGATAACAATGGTAGTATTGGCAACTGCTCCAAATATTGATCCTACACTATTTGTTATACCTGAGAAAACAACACTAGCTATATTCCCAATAGATAAATCTAGTTTGTTCATTGACTTTTCTATATTAAAATCTTTTAACCAAGGTTGGCTAATAAAATCTTTAGAATAATTTTCTAAAGATTTTATCAACTCAGGAATATTTGTGATAAGCTCTCCAATTTGTTTAACTAAGACAGGTAGTACAGAAACAATTAAAACGACAAAAATACCTATAAATAAAAGTAAAATTATTATAATGCCATACTTACGTTTTATTTTAGTTTTTCCCATTAAATTAATTATTGGGTTTAAAAGATAGTATAAAAATCCAGCTACCAGTATCGGTGTGAACAAAGTTGAAATAAATGTTGTAATTGGTTGAAATATGAAGTCAATCTTGGTCGACATAAATATTAAAGTTGCAATAACTAATAACCAGACAGACCAAAACATTAGTTTTGATTTCTTGAAAATCTCCATTTGTTCATCTCCTTTTTTGTAGTTAATCAATTATAGAGCTTAATAAATAGCTTTGTACTAGTTTTTCTGTTGCCTCTATTGAGGATATATGAGTTCTTTCATAAGCATGGCTAGCATCAATTCCTGCACCAATTAGCGCATGTTTAACATCTGCACCTGCTTTCATTGCAGCTGAAGCATCACTTCCATAAAAAGGATAGATGTCTAAACGATAGGGAATATCATTTGTGACACATAGCTTTGTTAGCTGTTTTCTTAACGAATAATGGTAAGGTCCACTACTGTCTTTGACACATATTGATACGGAGTATTCATCTGTTTGCTGATCATCCCCTATTGCTCCCATATCTACTGCTAAATATTCGACAACCTTTTCAGAGATATTAGAATTGCCTCCATATCCAATTTCTTCATTATTAGAAATAAAGAAATGAGTTGTATAAGGCAACTCAATTTTTTCTTTCATTATTTTTTCTAAAAAAGTTAACAAGATGGCTACACTTACTTTATCATCAAGATGGCGAGATTTAATAAAGCCACTTTTGGTTACTTCTGTCCGAGGATCAAAACTAATGAAATCTCCTACTTCTATCCCTAGTTGTTTTGTTTCTTCGCTATTTTTCGTTTTTTCATCAATGCGGATTTCCATATTGCTTTGGTCTCTTGGAGCAGTACCAGCTTCTTTATAAACATGTACACTTGTCTGATGTAAAAGAATTGTTCCAGTATACGTTTTACCCTGAGAAGTATGAATAGTACAGTATTCGCCTTCTATCGCATTGTATCTAAATCCTCCAATCAGATCCATTTTCAAACGACCATCTGGATTTATAGCACGTACCATCGCTCCAAGTGTATCTACGTGAGCAGTTACTAAACGATGTTTTTTGTAGTCTTTTCCTTTAACCGTTATTATTAAGCTTCCTTTATTATTCTCATAAGTATCATATCCTAATTTTGTGATAATTTTCTTTATATTTTTTATAATTTGGCTCGTATTTCCAGTTGGAGAAGGTATGTTAGTTAAATATTTTATCCATTCTATTGTCTGGTTAGTCATTTCTTTTGCCTCCATTTTACTTTTTTCATCATTATATGTCATTAGTAAGAGAAAATAAAGAATGAAACTTACCCTTTATTTTCTCTAGAAACATTTTATCTTATATGTTATTCTTAGGTCCATAATAATATAGAAAGAAGGTAGCATATGAAACATTCTTGGTCAAACGATTTAAACTCCGCCATTTATAAAGACTCTTTATCTATTAGAAATAAAGTTTTTGTATACGAACAACAAGTACCACCAGAGATGGAAGTAGATGAATTTGAAGACCAAACCACTTATGTCGTTGGCTATCTCGATTTAATTCCTGTTGCTACAGCTAGACTTTTACCAATGGAGCAGCGCACTTATAAAGTACAACGTGTAGCCGTTTTAAAAAACTACCGCGGCAGACAACTTGGCAAACAAATCATGAATGAAATAGAACGTTTTGCGATTGAAAATAATTATACCTCTTTAATTTTAGGAGCCCAAGATCAGGCTATCGGTTTTTATTCTTCTTTAGGTTATACAATCAGTAGTGAAGGTTACTTGGATGCTGGCATTCCTCATCACGACATGGTTAAAATTTTAAGTTAGTCATACTTAAAATTTTCGTTCAAAAACTATAAATAATCTATAACGAGAATGTTTTTCCTGAAAAAGGAACATTCTCGTTTTTTTATTTGTCTAACTTTATTAATTGATCAATAAATTTTTCCACAAAAAGCATAGCTGAATCTGCCGCAAGGTCTATATTTTGTTCAAAGTCTGCTCCGGTATTTTCACCTGCTATATCCGACAAACTTCTAATATTAATAAAAGGAATACCATAATGATAAGCTGTTTGGTGTATAGCAGCTCCTTCCATTTCTGCTGCTTTAGCAGTTGGAAATTGTTTTCGTATTTCTTCTACTCTTTTTTTATTACTCATAAATGAATCTGCTGTAAGAATCAAACCAGGTACAATTTTTTTACTTGTATCTATTTCAGTAAAAATAGAAAGAGCAAGTTCACTGTACTTTTCTTCAACTTGGTAACTAGCTGGCATTTCAGGAACTTGTCCTAAAGCGTAATTAAAGATTGTTGCATCAACGTCACTAAAAATAGATTCTGTTGAAATAACAATATCTCCAATAGATAGAGAGCGATCCATTCCTCCTGCTGAACCTGTATTTAATATGAAGTCGGGAGCAAAACGTTCTATTAAAATAGCTGTTGACATTGCAGCATTTGCTTTACCAATTCTAGACTGAACTAAAATAACATCATTACCATTTAGTAGCCCTTGTTCAAATACCGCATTAGCAACTACTATCTTGTTTTTACTTTTTAGTTTCTTACGTAATGGACTTACTTCTTCAGTCATTGCAGCCACAATTGCGATTCTCATTTCAAACCTCTCGTTTCTTTATTTTAGTTTTCGTACTCATTTATGATTAGATAACGCAATCTCAAACGTATAATTTATTCATCTAAATCACTCTTTGTCATTCGCTTAAGTAAAGCTTCGCGTTTAGACTTCATCATTTCCAAGCGTTTCATTCTCTCATCTGGAATTAAAATGATATCCTCTATGACCGTTTGTTGATCTGTTTTAAAATAGATTTCAAAAACATCACCTAAAACTGCTTCATCAGGTAAATGCCACCTATTCATTTCAATTGGATCACTGCCATCGTCAGGAATCAATCGAGCAATATCCTCTTCCAATTCTTCAAAAATGGCTCGCATCTTTTATTCCTCCTTTTCAGTCTCGACAGTATAAGTTCCATCTTTATGAGCTTCTATAGTAATGGTGCCATCTTTATTCGTACCATAGATAGGAATATTTCTTTTCTTCAACCGATTAATTGTCTCTTGTCCAGGATGATAGTAGCCATTGTTTGTTCCAGCTGAATAGACACTTGTTGTTGGTTTTACTGCTTCTATCCATTCTTCACTTGTACTTGTTTTTGACCCATGGTGCCCCATTAAAAGCAAATCAGCCTTTAAATTTATTCCATCTTTTATTATATCTTTTTCAACACGTGAAGATGCATCTCCACTAAATATTCCACTGAAATCAGCGAAAGAAATTTTAGTCACAATAGAATCATCATTAGGATCGTTTCTTAGTTTCGTTGTAGGATTTAGAACTTCTAAGTAAAAAGGACCAACTTGGTGGTTTTCTCCATTTTTTGGTTCAACATACCTTGCTTGACTATCTCCAATTGCATCTAGTACTCTTTCATAAACTTTACTAGTCGAATCGTACCCATTCATCCAAACCTCTTGAACATTGTAATACTGCAAAATCAAATCTCCATATCCAATATGATCTGAATCATTATGAGTAAAAATAAGTAAATCAATTTTCCCTCCAGTACCAATGTACCGATCTAAATAGGTCATAATTTTTTTATCTTTATCTTCATAGCGACCAGTATCAATTAAAATAGTCGTTCCATCAT
>JAVWJE010000055.1:7815-14067 GCA_036639135.1 Carnobacterium sp.
ATTGAAGTAAGGTTGAAGAACCTTGACCTACGTCTAAAATACGAAATTCAGCATTTTGTGTATTCTTTGTATTTCCATCATTTTTTTTTGGTGAATGATTCTCGAATAACAAGGTCCAATCATTTTTAAATTGGTTCATTTTGTCATTTAAATATATTCTTGGATGATCGTTTTTCCCTAAAAATAATCCCATTGTAAAAGAAAAGAGGATAATGGCAACGAATAACGTTATTTTTTTTTGTTGTTCCTTTTGTTTTTTAGTCAGCTTCTTCTTTTTTTTTCGATAAACCACTTTAATTCAATCCTTTACTATTAAAAAACAACTTTCAAAAAAAAAGAAAGTTGCCTTTAATAATTTATTTGTTTTAAGTTTTCTTTACTTCCCAAGTGAAAGATTAAATGAAAAATTTCATAAAATAAGCTGCAATATTAAAATAAATTAAAACACTTGTTAAATCACTTAATGTCGATATAAACGGTCCACTTGCGACGGCAGGATCAAAACCAATTCGATCCATTAAAATTGGAATCAAACTTCCTGCTAAGTTCGCCACAATAATTGCAAAGAACATCGCTGTTCCGATAACAAAACCTAGAATAAAATTGTGTTTCCAAAACCCAATGACTAAGAAAATGGTTACTCCTGTTGTTAGCCCTGTAACAACACCCGTTAAAACTTCGCTAATAACTAAACGACTAAATCCTTTCGTTTTGTCATCATTATCCGCCAATTTCCTAACTGCTACTGCTAAGGATTGTGTCCCAGCATTCCCTGCTGTACCTGTAATCAAAGATATGAAAACCGCTAAGATACTTGCTTCACTTACTAGTGCTTCATAACGACTAATTAAGGTCGCCGTTCCCATTCCTAAGAATAATAATGTAATCAGCCAAGGCAATCGTTTAGAAGCTGCTACAAAAGGATTTTCGGATTGTTCACCAACATCAACCCCAGCCAAACCAGAGTAATCACTTGCTGCTTCTTCGTCAATAACGTCAATAATATCATCAACCGTGATAATACCTAAAAGATAATCATCTTTATCTACTACAGGAACCGCTAAAAAATTGTAATCCCGAATCGTTTTAGCAACATCATTTTGATTGTCAGCTACGTTTACTGTAATCGGACGATCTCCCATTACATCAGAAACAAGTTCATTGTCTTCGTGAGTGATTAGATCTCTTAATGAAATGACTCCTACCAATTTTTCAGCCGTGTCTATAACATAGACATAATAAATTGTTTCTGCATCCAGAGCTTTGCCTTTTAAAATTTGCATGGCTTTTTGAATGGTTTGAGTCGCTAACACAGAAACATATTCAGTCGTCATTATCGAACCTGCGGTCTCATCTTCGTAGTGAAGCAATTCTTTTATTTCATCTGCATTATCGACTGTCATCATATTCAAGTACTTGCGTAAGTCTGTTTTATCTAATTGATTTAAAATATCTACTGCATTATCGGTGTACATCTCACTAAGCATGTCAGCTGCATATTGAGGATTCATTTCTTTTAAGTAAATCTCAACAGACTCTTCGTCTTCTTCAAGAATTTCAAACATATCCGCCATTTCTTTTGGCGAAAGATAAAAATACATTTGTTGTCTCTCTTCTTCAGATAACGATAAATAATATTGACTTTGTTCATAAACATGTAGAGATAAGAACTCAGTTCGAAATTCAGCTAATTTCTTTTCTTCCAAATAAAGTTTTAATAAAGCTAATTTTTCTTCCATTTCTAATTGTGCATCATTCAATAATAGCGCTCCTTTCTAAAGGATATTTCTATTCCCTGTTATCTTTAAGCCATTCTGCTATATCTTCAGGGTAATCTGCTCTTAATACAATTTTTTCTTTGGTAAAGGGATGGATAAAATCTAGTTTACGACAGTGTAAAGCCTGTCTTTTAATAAATTGATTTTTTTCTCCGCCATAAAGATCATCGCCCATCAAGGGATATCCAATATGCGAAAAATGAACACGTATTTGGTGGGTTCTTCCCGTGTGTAATTGGATATCTACTAAAGTTGCATTATCGTATTCTTCTTTTATCCAGTATTCCGTTAAGGCTGCCTTGCCTTTTGGATGCACAATTCTTCTAATAATAGAATCTTCTGGTCTGCCAATTGGTTCTTCTATTGTCTCATGTGATTCACCCATTAATTTTCCAGATACTAGAGCAACATACTTTTTATGCAATTGCTTCAACTTTAGTTCCTTATCTAAAAGAGCATGAGCATACCCATGTCTAGCAAACAGCATTAGACCTGTCGTATCTCTATCTAGACGCGTAACAATGTGAATGACCTGATCAATATAATTATTTCGCACATAGTATCCTTTTACACGATTAGCCATTGTCTCTTTAGGATGAATCTTTGAAGGGATAGAGGCTACTCCATAAGGCTTATTCACAACTAAAATATGTTCATCTTCATAGATAATATCGATTGGTATATCTATCGGAACCGTTGTGTCATGGCCAAGTTCATCAGGTATAGTAATGTCTATTCGATCATTATCTTCAAGATAGTGAACAGCATTCTCTTCACTATGATTAACTTCAATTCTTCCACCTTGAAATTTTATTTTTGCTAATAAGCCTCTTGAAATCCCTTTAGTTCTTAAAAAAGTTTTTACTTGTTGTTTTTCTGGTGACTCGTATATCCAATTAAACTTCATATTTATTTTTCGCTCCAATAAATGCGTCTTCTACTCTACTCCAAAAGTGTGTATGCCTATATCGAGCAAAATGAATCCGCTCCTCAGCAATACGATATTGTAATTCAACGATATTTTTTTCTGATGATGATAATTGATCAACAGTTAGTACAAAGCCATCTTTTGTGATAGGTCTTATTCTAATCCATTCGTCTGGAGCTACGATCATTGGTGAACTTAACGTTCTAAAAACGCGGTTGTTAATAGACGCTATTTCTGCTAATTGAATAGCTTCCAATCTTGGATGAATAATGGCACCTCCAACTGATTTATTGTATCCTGTTGAACCTGTAGGCGTGGAAACACATAAACCATCTCCCCTGAACCTCTCGAATAGCTCATCTTTAACAAACACGTCACAGACCATTGTTCCATCTACACGTTTCATTGTTGATTCATTCAATGCTAAAAAATGCGATACTTCTTTTTTTCCTTGGTATGTCACTTTAATGTCTAGCAATGGGTAACTAATACTTTCACCTTTATCTTCAATCAAACTTGCTACTAAATCGGGAAGTTCATAATCACGCCAGTCCGTATAAAAACCTAGGTGTCCTGTATGCACTCCTACAAACCGTATTTGGCCTAACAAATGCGAATAACGATGAAAGGCCGATAACAATGTTCCGTCACCACCTATTGTGATAACTAAATTAGGGTTTTTATCATCTAACTGAATATCTTTTTCTACTAGCATTATTCGTAACTCGGCTACTAATATTAGCGACTTTTCGTTATTGTTATGAACAATAGCTATTCTCACAGCTCTTTCCTCCTACCCTAAAGCATTCAAGCTTGTATTCATTTTATATTTTTAAATTCACTTTTTTTCTCTTTATCTCTCTGATTATGAGAAAACATTTGTTGTGCTTCTTGAATTTCTTCTCTAATTTGAGACATTTCTTCATCTAGTTGGAAAACAGCTTCCGCAGCTCTCTTTAATCGAATCTTGATATCTTCAGGAAACTCACCTTGATATTTATAATTTAACGAATGTTCGATTGTTGCCCAAAAATTCATAGAGAGTGTTCTTATTTGAACCTCTGCTAAAATTATCTTTTCACCTTCTATTACTTGTACTGGATATTCAAATACTACATGATAAGAACGGTAACCACTCTCTTTTTTATTTGTAATGTAATCACGTTCTTCTAGAATTTTAATGTCATTTCGGTTTCTTAATAAACGTACTACTTCGTGGATGTCTTCCACAAATTGGCACATAATTCTTAAACCAGCTATATCTTGCATATCTGTTTCTAAATGCTTTAATGGTACATTTCGTAGTTTTGCTTTAGCTAAGATACTATCTACCGGTTTTACACGTCCGGTAACGAATTCAATCGGAGTATGCAAATTCTCTTTTCCAAATTGTTTTCGAATTCCTCTTAATTTAACTTTTAATTCTTCAACTGCTTGTTCGTAAGGTATTAAAAATTCCTTCCAATTCATTTCTTCTTCCATTATTTTAACCTTCTTTATCAATCATTTTATTGCTTTTTATTCTAAAGATTGCATATTAACTTATTTTAACATATACAGGTTAAAATAAGAAATATGCAAAATCCACATATCTAAAATAAATATGCTATTCTATTCATGACTTAATATTTTAAAGATAAGAATAATCTCTATTCATTATACTAGTTAAAGGAGTTTTTAAATATGAATGAAGAACTTGAAATAGAATTCAAAAATAAATTATCAGCCAAGGAGTACTATAATCTCCTGGAATATTTTAAAGCTAGTGAGGATGATTTTTTTATCCAAGAGAATCATTATTTTGATTCTAATCTCTGGGAATTAAAAAAAAATCATGCGGGTTTAAGAATTAGAATACTCGATGATTCAGCTGAATTAACACTTAAGACTCCCTTTAACGATCATTTACTAGAAACAACAGACAACTTATCACTCTCTGAAGCTAAGGAATTAGTGTTAGAGAATAAAATTAACTTCACTGGTCATGTAGCTAAAAAACTTAGAAACTTAGCTGTTGAACCAAGTGATGTACATTTAATTGGTTCTCTCGTAACTAAACGTTTCGAAAAAAAAACATCAAAAGGGTTAATTGTCCTTGATCAAAGTTTCTATGGAGAACAAACAGATTTCGAATTAGAATTTGAAGTACAAGAAGCTAAACAAGGGAAAATTGACTTCGATAGTTTTTTAAAAAAGCATCACATAAAGAATATTCCTTCCGAAAACAAAATTGTTAGAATGGTTAATGAATCTTTACGTAATAAGTCTAAATAAGAAAATTTAACTTGTGGCAAAACTGTGACATTTTAACGATTTATAAATTTAACGTAAGTCCTTTTGGTACTATTTTCTTAAATTTTTTGATAAAGTAAAGATGTTGCAAATAAAGCAACAATGTTTTTAATACTATACAAAGTAAAGGTGAGCTTACATGTTAACAAGTACGCATTCCAGTAAAGGGAATCGATACAAACAAGTGACAGAAATTTATTTATTCATTAACCCTATTGGATCTGCCTGTTATCAAGCGGAGAAAGGATTGTTGGACTTCATCGAGTCAAGCGAAGATAAAATTCATTTTCACTTTATCCCTGTCCACAATTTCAAAACATTTTCTGATTATATGAAAGCAAAAAAATTACCAAAAAATGATTTGAATTCAAGAAATAGACACTTCTTTCAAATTTACGAGGCTTGTTTAGCCTACGCAGCTGCTTCCATGCAAGGTAAAAAGAAAGGCCGCGTGTTCTTAATGAAACTCCAACACGCTATTGCCATTGACAACCAACCTTTTTCAAAAAAACTAATCTACGATATTGCTTTAAAATCTAATTTAGATATTGAAATGTTTTTAGAAGACAAACAATCAGAGTTTGCCAAAACTGCTTTTGAATCAGATCAGAAAGTTGCGCGCGAAATGAATGTTCTTTCCAATCCTTCATGTGTCATTTTTAATGATCATAGCTCTAATCATGGATTATTAATTGAAGAAGATATTAATTTAGAAATGCTACAAGTATTATGTGGCAGTAATATAGACAAAAAATATTCAGCTTTTTCTGATAAAAACGAAAAGAAAAATTATTTGCACGTTCTCTAATTTAACTATATGAAATACAATTATCCCATTGGTTTTAGAGGATGTACTAATAAAGTTCCTACCTTCAAATTTAATTATTTGAAGGTTTTTTTACGCAATAAATCTTATTTTAGTGCCTTTTGGTTTAAAGCATGATAATCGATCAGTTGGCATCTTTTTTTCACTTATCTAAAATTAGAAGTGAATCGCCCAGTCGATAAATATAATCATCGACTGGGCGATTCTCAACTAAAACAGACCAGTTGAGTATTCAATAGCAATGACTAGGTCATAATCAGCTATTTAGATAACCCAAAAGGTTACAGCTTATCTTTTTACGCAAAAAAATAGGTGTTAGTAAATTTTAAATCACTAACACCAACGACTATCACTTACTTTGTTTACTATCTGCAATATCTTCTAATTCGTCCAGTCTTAACTTGAAGACTTTCATTGCTTCTTGTATA
>JAVWJE010000056.1:0-4628 GCA_036639135.1 Carnobacterium sp.
TTGCATTTTTTGCATTTGTTTCATCATACCTTGCATATTTCCCATTCCACGCATATTATCTCTTCCTTTCAATTTTCATCATTTATTTAATCATTTTTTACTTCAACCATACTTTCTCCAAATAGAGTCATCGCCTCAGTAACTAGCTTATCTTCATCTTCAGAAGGGGGAACAAAGTCCTCCAGACTGTCCCATTCAGAAGTATCTACTGTCTCTAATTGTTTTTTAACAGGTTCAAAAGTTTTCTCCTTGGGCTCCACGGATAAATCCGGCTCAATAACTTGTCCAACTAGTTTACTTTCTACTATTTTCTCATTTGTAGGCTGGCTTTTAAGTTGTTTGACATACTGACCTCTAATAATTGGCCATTGTTCGCCTGGTACACAAATCATTTGTGGGGCGTACCCTACGAGTTTTTCTAAAAATTGTTTGACGGCCTCCATTAACTCGCTATCATTCGTTGCTTTTTGACACAAAATATCATAATCAAATGAAACGATTAGTCCGCTCGGTCCCGCTGCAACAGGCGTTGATGCTTTTAACATCGCACGCTGAGTGACCGATAGCATATTTAATAAATCAGGCCAGACATTTTTTAGTTGAGCTAAATTTTCTCTAGTGGCTTCTTTTAATACACCATAGATAGCCGATGTATTGGGTTTAAATTGATTGTTACCGGCCTTTTTAGATGCTAGCTTTGGTTTTTTAGTTGTTGTTTTCGAACTACCGTTTACCATTAAAGATTGCATTTGTTTTTTCATTTGTACGAGCTCATTTTCTAACTCTGCTATTTTTGAGTTATCAGATGATGTAGGGGTTGTCTTTTGTTTGGTTTCTTGTTCATTTGACACTGCTGTAGTGTTCGAATGAACAAGAGCACCTAATTGAGTCAATCTAACCGTAGCTACTTCTAAATACACATCAGGATGATTAGTAAAACGTAATTCTGTTTGTGTCCCATTTAAAATCACAATCATCTGATAAAGCGAGTCAGCTGAAATAGTCTCGCTTAATGTTTTAAATGCTGTATCAACTTTAGCTCCATCTAATAATTCGCTCATTTGAGGAGCTTGTTGGTAGACTAACAGATCACGACTAAATAGAATTAAATCTTCTACAAAGCGAGCTGCATCTTTTCCATCAGCTAAAATTTCTTGTAATAAGAACAGCCCTTTTTTTGTATTTCGAGTAACAACTGCTTCAAAATAGGACAACATTAATTCTTGAGTCAAGCTTCCAGTAACGCTCATAACATCTTCAACTGTTACATTATCATCTCCATAAGAGATAGCTTGATCTAAAATGCTTAAAGCATCACGCATTCCACCTTCTGCAGCCCGTGCGATAATCGGCAACGCAGCTTCTTCAAACGCAATTTTTTCTTGAGTTAAGATGTACCGCATACGGTCAGAAATATCGCGCGCATTAATTCTTTTAAAATCAAATCGTTGTGTTCTAGAGATAATTGTTAAAGGGATTTTATGAGGCTCTGTGGTTGCTAATATAAAAACAACATTCTTTGGTGGCTCTTCTAATGTTTTTAATAAAGCGTTAAATGCTCCAGTTGAAAGCATGTGAACTTCATCAATAATGTAAATTTTATAATCCGCACTAGTCGGTGCATACTTTGCCTTATCACGGATGTCACGTATTTCTTCGACACCATTATTACTGGCAGCATCAATTTCAATAACATCATTTAATTGACCTTTTGTGATAGCTACACACGTCTCACACTCATTACACGGTTCACCATCTTTTAGAAAGTGACAGTTAATAGCTTTTGCAAATATTTTAGCTCCACTTGTTTTACCAGTTCCACGAGGGCCTGTAAAGAGATAGGCATGGCTTGTCTTTTTTTGCATCAGGGCATTTCTTAATGTTTGTGTAATGGCTTTCTGCCCGGCAATATCTTGGAACTTTTGAGGTCGCCATACGCGATAAAGTGCTTGATAACTCAATGCTTCTCTCCCCTTCTTAACCCTGTAGTTGCTACTTTGTATTATACGTTATTTGAATCAAAAATTAAACCTCGATCTTCTTTAAATGAACGTCAGTGTTTAGTCGATTTTTAACTTTCTTTTAGGCAACAAAAAAAGTTTTTGATTTTAAAAATCAAAAACTTTTTATATTCTATGTACGTACAGCACATGGACAAGCAAACTTAGTGCTGCTTCCTTCCGGACCTGACACGATTCGTAAGTTCTCCATTGCCATACGGCCTTGCGGCATCTTTAATTATAACGCAAAGTCTAAATAAAAGCTAGTCCTTTTTGATTCGACTAAATTCTATCCATATTTCTTTCTTTTTAATTTTTTTGTCCACCCAACTTCTATGTTGTTCTATTTTTTTAATTTATATAGTATTCCTTTAGTCAGTGCATAATTAATTAATAGAAATTGTTATTGACAGATTCAGTGTACTAATCATATAATACAGAAAAGAAGCTTATCTTGACGTTTTTTTGACAATGGTGTATTAACCGAGTAATACATAAAACTTATAGGAGGTTGCTATGAATATCCAGTTTAACAAGCGAGATCCAATTTATTTACAAGTTGTTCAATACTTTAAACAAGAAATTGCTGTCGCTCATTTAAAACCCGGTCAAGAGATTCCATCAAGACGAGAACTTGCAAATCAATTAAATATTAATCCTAATACTGCTCAGAAAGCTTACAAAGAAATGGAGAACAGTGGATTGATTTACACAGAAGGCAATTTGCCTAGTAAAATTACCGAAGACATCACTCTATTAAAACATGTTCGCGAAGAATTAATTGATGAAGCGACGGACAACTTTGTTACAGCAATTAAACCCATTAAGATTCCGTTAGATGAAGTTATTGGGTTAGTTAAAAGAAAATACATTGCAAGCCAAAAAGATAAGGAGAATACAAATGATTGAAGTAAATAATATTACTAAAAAATTTGGTAGAAAAAAAATTTTAAAAGGTCTATCTTTTACTGCTGAAAAAGGACAAATTACTTGTTTAATCGGGATCAATGGTGCTGGTAAAACGACTGCTTTGAACGCCATTATGAATTTGACTCCTATAAATAGCGGCAAAATTTTAATAGATGGAAAACTGATTACTAAAAAAAGTTACCAAACTATCGCATTTATTCCTGATACCATTGCCATGCTTTCACAGATGACCATTAAACAAGCAATGGATTTTATGAAAGATTTTTATATTACTTGGAACCAAGAAAGAGCAAATGAATTGCTTACTTTCTTTCAGTTAACAGAAAAAGAAAAAATAGCTGATCTTTCAAAGGGAAATACAGCTAAAATTAATTTGATGCTTGGTTTATCTCTAGACGTTGATTACTTATTAATGGACGAACCTTTTTCAGGAATTGATATTTTTAGTCGTGAACAAATCACGAACGTTTTTACAAGCCATCTAATTGAAGGTCGCGGTGTAATTATTACAACTCATGAGATTAATGATATTGAACATTTGATTGATAAAGCTATTTTAATAGATGATGGTGTCGTAGTTAAAGAGTTCAATGCAGAAGACATGCGTGAACAAGAAGAGAAATCAATTGTAGATGTCATGCGGGAGGTTTACGTAAAATGAAAAATTATTTAAAATTAGTTCATTTTGAATTAAATCGGTTTATAAAGATTTATATTGCGTTAATTGGTATAACGATTATTTCTCAATTCACAGGGATTTTTTTGCAATCACGCAGCCACGTAGCTTTTGTTAGTCAAACCCTTCGAGAAGAATCTCTTTCTATAAAACAATTTTTCATTAATTACTCTCCATTCACAATGGTTAATATGGCTAATAGTGGTTGGTTTATTATCCCTATCATTTTCAGTGTTGCTGCTTTAGTTTTTTACAGTTTTTTTATCTGGTATCGCGATTGGTTTGGAAAAAATGCCTTCATCTATCGTTTGTTAATGTTGCCGACGATTCGAATCAATTTGTTTTTCTCTAAACTAACCGTTATTTTTTTAATGGTATTAGGTTTAATTGCCACTCAACTCATCTTGCTTCCTATTGAGTCCACTTTGTTTAACCAGCTTTTACCTGACTATTTAAGATACAACCTTTCAACTCAGACCATTATTTCTTCTTCAGAATATCTAACCTTTTTATTTCCTAATTCTTTTATTCAATTTTTAATTCATTATGGATTAGGTTTACTCATTTTAATTGTTTTATTTACAATTATTTTGTTTGAAAGAAGTTTTCACTTAAAAGGAATCGTATATGGTGGACTATTTAGTGTAGGAATGTTAATTTTAATGCTTTCTCCCTTTATTATCCAAGCGAAACTAAATGCTTATTACCTCTATCCTATTGAAAATTTTACTATTGAACTCATTTTAGGGATTATTTACTAAATAAAAAAATTACAGTCTAATTATGAAGGAGGCCAATAAATTGAAATTTTCGAATAAATTGAAACGTTACTGGAAACTATGCACGCTTACTTTAGTTATTCTTTTAGCTATTGGTGTTTTTTATCTGAAACCTATTCTTTCAAAGAGCGAATATCCTGATTTTACTATTGAGACCATTAAAGGAAACCCCATAGAATTAAATGGGCTTACTTTACAAGGTTATTATTCTCTTGATGCCCAATATCAAGAAGAGTTCGGCAT
>JAVWJE010000056.1:4638-8662 GCA_036639135.1 Carnobacterium sp.
AGAGTTCAATTTTTCTGAAAAAACTTTCTCTTTAAATAATAAAAATTTGATATATGATAAACAAAAATCTTTTTCTAACCAACTATCCTATATCGATAGGACACCACAACTCGATCGCTTGCAGAAAGAACACAAAAATTTCTTGCGTGGGAAAAACTTACAAACACAAAACTTTTTCGAAGATGCTTCTTTTTTAGTTTATATCAGTCTAAATCAAGAATACTCAGATAAAAGTTCTGGAAAAAGATTTTTTGATATTAGTATGTTAAATAAAAAAACCGATAAACGTTTATCATACAAAATTGATTTGCCTACAAAAAAAGAATATCCGTTTATTGATATCCAAAAAATCCAAATTATAAATAGCCATTTAAGCGTTGTTACGAGAAATGATCTTCCACAAATAAACGAACAAGAGTATTCAGAAAACCTACAAGAATACCATATTTACCAACTAGATCTCGGCAATCAAAAAGTTACAACAGATAACTCGATTTCTTTTGAAACAGACACATCAGCTGATAATTTGACTCAAATCGAATTATTGTCAGAAACAGCAATAGATCAGACATCTGATGATTTGATTTTTAGTTTATCTTATGATCAACCCTTTAATGGAGAGAAGGAAACAGAATCTTCTTCTGGAGTAGTTGGTTATGACTTATTTCATTATAAAATCAGCAAAAATGAAACTAAAAAAATCACTTTACCTAAAGAATTTAATACATCAGATTCAATTAATTCTTTAGATAAAAAAATGGTTTATTCTTATCACTTTACTGATGATAATAAAATTAGCTTATATACCACTTCTTTAGTGGACTTGAGTAAATCGTCTGAAAAAACAATAGATTTATCTGTTTCTCAAGATTCAATAGAGTGGCAAAGTATTAAAAATAATAAACTTTATTTAGTATCTTCAATGAAGCAATCTCTACTTAAAAAACATCTTTTCATCTACAATTTATCTGATGAAAAACTAATCTATGAAGGTTCAATTGAACCAACTTCTGATAATGCCCTGACTAAGAGAAGTGGCTTAAGAATTGACTACGGTTTAATAGAATAAAAAAAAGAAGCCAAATGGCTTCTTTTTCATTTTATTTTAACGATCTCCATTAAAAATAGAATTTTTTACAATAACATAGTTTACTTTGCGAAGTGCTTCAATATCCTTGCCACCTGCATAAGAGATAGAAGATTGTAGATCTTGTTTCATCTCTAATAATGTGTTTGAGATATCTCCTTTAGGTGCTACCATAATTTTTTTACCTTCGACATTTTTATGTTCACCTTTTTGAAACTCAGAAGCACTACCATAATATTCTTTATACATTTTTCCATCTATTTCAAGTGCTTCACCCGGAGACTGATCATGTCCTGAAAAAATAGAACCTACCATTACCATCGTAGCTCCGAAACGAATAGATTTAGCTATATCTCCATTGTGTCGTATTCCGCCATCAGCAATTATCGGTTTACGAGCAGCTGTTGAACACCAGCGAAGAGCAGCTAACTGCCAGCCACCTGTTCCAAAACCTGTTTTTAATTTAGTGATACAAACTTTTCCTGGACCGATTCCTACTTTTGTAGCATCTGCTCCTGCATTTTCTAATTCGCGAACAGCTTCTGGTGTTCCTACATTTCCAGCAATTAAAAATGTGTTTGGTAAATATTTTTTGATATGATGAATCATATCAATAACTAAATTAGAATGACCATGTGCGATATCAATCGTAATATACTCAGGTATAATTTCTTGTTCAGCTAAATTTTTGATAAAATCATATTCCGTTTCTTTTACTCCAACACTAATAGAAGCGAATAAGCCTCTTTCATGCATATCGGTTACAAATGGACGACGCTTTTCTTCTTCAAAACGATGCATCACATAAAAATAATCATTTTCAGCAAACCAAATAGCTAGCTCTTCATCAATTACTGTCTGCATATTAGCCGCTACTACAGGCAATTTGAATGTACGATTACCTAATTTTACACTTGTATCACATTCTGTTCTACTTTTAACAACACTTTTATTAGGAATCAATTGAATATCTTCATAATCAAAAACTTTCATTAGCTTGAAAACCTCTTTCTCTTCTTTTTTATCTACTCATTCTAACTATTCTCGCTTTTTAAGCTCTATAAACGAACACTTCAGTCTTTCTATTTTCAAATAGTTCGTCCACTAACCAATTTAACGTATTTTGATTTGTTTGTCAAAGTCTATTCTATTGTTTCCTTACTTTTTTAACTATTTTTGAATAAAAACGATGTATTTCCTTTAAAAATACGAATAATATTTTTAAATAAGTATGATAAGATACGCTTTTGATTGAATTTTTCAAAATTGGTACATCTTTAATATATTTAATCCTTTTTGTTTAAAAAACAAGCTTCACTAGCTTTAGTCGAGTTCTACTAAAACTAGTGAAGCTTTCTTATATAAACAGTTTTTTAAGTCTCTCTTATTAAACTCTAGTAAAACCAGCCAATGTTTCTTCATCTAAGCCAACCAAACTACCTAAATCTGCTCCAATAGACATGCCTATTGTCCATTGATATGAATTTGAGATTTGACCATAATAGAGATAAACACCATGTTCTCCCATAGCCATACTTGCACGATAAACCCCTGCTGAATCATAGCTTTCGCCATCATCACTGTAGGTCAGAATGAACGTCTCTTCAGTAAAGTTGATACCGTCAGTAGATGTGCTATATCTGATTACTCCTCGTACACCTACGTTTGTATCATTATCATTATTCAACAAATAATACGTATCATTAAACTTCTGGACATTTGGATGCCATGTATGAATATTCTGTCCAGCAGCATTGACTTTAATAAATTCATTCCAGTTCTTACCATCTAAACTTTCGGTATAGTGAACTTCCCAATCACGATTAAACCACATCTTGTATTTTCCATCTTCATAGATAACTGAAGGAGAAATAAGCTGTAAAAAGTTATCGGATGTAGCTGAAACCATTGCTTCAGGCATGGTCCAATTTATTGCATCCGTTGTCTTGATACGGAATAACGTTTCTGTGTACGTGCCATTTTGAACTTGTCGATACCAAAGCTCCAATTCATTTGTTGTACTATTATAAACCATATGTGTATCTGAATTATAAGCATTCTCAATTTCAATTGGTACTAAAGGATTTGAGATATTTTCAGGAACTACCCAATTGATTCCATCATGACTAGCCACAACACTTGGATTTTCTTTCTGATCATCTCCATATGGATACGGTGTGAATCCCATCCAGTATTTATATCCATTCCAATTATTTTCAAATTGAATAACTGAAGGATGAGTCGCTTGGTTTGTACGCCCTGGCCAATCTGTCTTGTCATCATATTCGGTTGGAAGAGGCAAGTATATTTGAGAATTTGGACCATTTTCAACTAGCACTCCTACGATAAATTTTTTGGATGCTACTTGACCTGAATCGACTTCAACCAAAATAGTAACTTTCCCATTTCTGATCGTCGTAATTACTCCTGTAGCAGAATCAACTGTTGCGATATCTGGGTTTTGAGACCACCAATATTCCCATTTTGGTTTTACTGCATTTCCTGGATTGTAAATAATATCTAAACGACCTATTGTTTCACCAACTTCTAAGTCAGTTCTAGAAGAATCAATACTAATCGATTCTAATGGATCTTCTGTTGGAGTTGATGAATCATCACTCACAGTTAACATTGCTCCAGCTTCTTGACCGGTATCAACTTCTACCATAATCATGGTCGTACCGGGTCTAAGGACTGTAATAACGCCAGTACTCGCATCTACTGTAGCAACGTTTGTATTTGTTGACCACCAGTATTCCCATTTCGGTTTTATTGCATTTCCTGGATTATAAACAACATCTAAACGACCTATCGTTTCACCAACTGTCGCATTTGTTTTTGGTGGGGTTACACTGATAGATTCTAATGGATCTTCTGTTGGAGTTGATGAATCATCACTCACAGTTAACATTGCTCCAGCTTCTTGACCGGTATCAA
>JAVWJE010000056.1:8762-13592 GCA_036639135.1 Carnobacterium sp.
CCATTTCGGTTTTATTGCATTTCCTGGATTATAAACAACATCTAAACGACCTATTGTTTCACCAACTGTCGTATTTGTTTTTGGTGGGGTTACACTGATAGATTCTAGTGGGTCTTCTGTTGGGGTTGATGAATCATCACTCACAGTTAACATTGCTCCAGCTTCTTGACCGGTATCAACTTCTACCATAATCATGGTCGTACCGGGTCTAAGGACTGTAATAACGCCAGTACTCGCATCTACTGTAGCAACGTTTGTATTTGTTGACCACCAGTATTCCCATTTCGGTTTTATTGCATTTCCTGGATTATAAACAACATCTAAACGACCTATTATTTCACCAACAGTTGCATCCTTTGCTGGCGGCGTTATATTGATAGAATCTAATATAATTGTTTCAGCTTTATCTACTATTGTTTCTTGTATATCTTTTTCTGGTGTTTGTGGTGTTTGAGGTGTTTGTGGTGTTTCTGGTGTTTCTGGTGTTTCTGGTGTTTCTGGTGTTTCTGGTGTTTCTGGTACTTCTTCTATTGAACCTTCTATATTCGGATTGTTTTGTGAAGTTTCTTGAGGTTCTTCCTGGGGATTGTCTAACTCTGTATTATTTTGTGGTGTTTGTGGTACTTCTTCTGTTAAACTTTCTATATTCGGATTGTTTTGTGGAATTTCTTGAGGTTCTTCCTGGGGGTTGTCTAACTCTGAGTTATTTTCTGGTGTTTCTGGTGTTTCTTGGGATTCTTCTTGTGTATCATCTAAGTCTACGTTTTTTTGCAAATCTTCTTGTAGTTCTTCTTGTAGGGCATTTAAATCTAAGTTTTCTTGTGGGGCTTTTCGAGGTTCGTTTATTCCTGAATTATTTCGCGGTAATTTTAAATTAGAATTACTTTGTATCAACTCTATAGTAGTTTGTTCTTCCTCAACTAGAAGCTGACCATTATTTGTTCCTTCTGCTAAGACTTCTTTTGGCTTTTCTGTTTCTTCAGCTGATACTTCAGACACATCTATACTGACTAGCATAATACCAACCAGTGGAAAAATCCAAATCGTTCGTTTTATCATACTATTGCCTACTTTCTTATTCGCATAAAATATTATACCCTGAAATTTCACTAATCTTTTGGTGAACCTCCTAACCTCAGCCCTCCTTCACTAATAAAATTTTAATTGACATTTTCATTCGCTTCTTTTTGAAGTAGATATAAACTTGCTTCATCTATTCCTACTAAGTTATTTAGATCTGGACCAATAGAAAGGCCAATTGTCCACTGATAAGCGCTAGAAACCTGCCCATAATACAAATACAATCCTTGATTTCCGATAGCCATACTTGCTCTATAAACTCCTGTTGAATCATAGCTCAAACCATTTTCAGTAGAACCCAAAATTAATTGTTCTTTAGTAAAATAGATGCCATCACTAGACGTACTATAATATATTTTCCCACCAGCTCCTGTATTTGTATTGTTATCATTATTTAACAAGTAATAAATGTCCCCTATTTTACAGACATGTGGGTGCCATGAATGAATAGGATCATTTTCAGCATAAACCGGAATCGAATCACTCCACTTTTTCCCATCAAAACTTTCTAAGTAATAGATATACCAATCCCGCATAATCCACATTTTATATTTATGTTCTTCATAAATAATAGAGGGAGAAATATATTGCATTAAGTTTTTTGAATCATCTATTAGCTTTTCAGAAGTCGTCCACTGGATTGTATCTTTTGATCTCACACGGTACAGAATTTCATTTTTTTGTCTATTACTCACATAGCGATACCACAATTCTAACTCATTCGTATCTTCGTTATACAATAAATGACTATCAGAAAGATACGTATCAAAAAAATACCCCGGTATAATCATAGTAGATACAATAGGATTAGTAACTTTAGGTGGGACAACCCAGTTGATACCATCATGACTAGCTGCTAAACTTGGATTTTCTTTTTTGTCATTTCCATAAGGATAAGGAGTATAGGTCATCCAATATCTATAACCATTCCATTTTTCCTCAAATTGAATAACAGACGGATGTGTGGCTTGATTCATTCTACCACTCCAATTCGTACCATCATCATAAGGTGTAGGAATCGTTAAAAATATCTTTGAATTGCTTTCGGGAAAATTATCGTTGAGTTTGATGCTTTTTGAAAGAGGAGAGTTCGATGTCTTTTTAAAAAGTTTTGATAAACTTGTTATAAGTAAAGCGGAAAAACTTACAATATAAGATATGGATTGTTTTTTTATTTCTAATGAGGAAAAACTATTAAGGTTTAAATATTGTGGATTATCGTTAGAAATAACAATCGATCTAACAGGGGTAAATAGAGAAAAAATAGTTTCTTTGTTTAAGTTATCGCTTATCGTTATTAATAAAACAGCTATTAAAAGAAAGTAGGAGAACAAATAAGCTGCTGAGTGTTTAATCATCTTCAACCCCTTTTTATATTGAATTAACAATAAATTAATGCTATCTTCTTCATTTATTATCATTATGCCTGTTTTGTTAACTATTTTCAACTAAACAGAAAAATAAAAACGAATAGAATGGGTATCTCTACATAATGAAGACACCATCATTTATTCGCTTCATTAATTCCAGCAGGTTCAACATGAACGTCAACATCTATTATGCCATAGGAATTTCTTAGAATTCGCTCTACATTCTCTGTGATTTGATGACCTTGTAGTACGGTCAAAGTAGCATCAACTAAAATCGTCACATCTACATAAACATTCGCACCGTATTTTCGCGCCTTAAGATCTTTAACCGAAAGAACATTTGGCAAACTTAAAATACTGTTTTTATATCTTTCCAAGTCTGCTGTATTAAATCCATCAGAAAGAGAAAAAGCACTATCACGAAATATTTCTACACCTGTTTTAATAATAATAATAGATACGATAATAGCCATTGCACCATCCATCCAAACATAACCTAACATTGAACCGATGATAGCTATCGTTGTCCCCAAACTTGTTAGAGCGTCACTAAAATTATCCTTTGCAACAGCTTTCAGTCCATCACTGTTAATTTTTTTTGCAAGAGTCAAGTTATAAAAATAGACACCCATCATAATAATTGCACCTAAAAATCCAATCAGCCCAGTAACTTTTTCTGGTACAACACTTCCACCATCAATAATACGGTTAAAACTAGAATAAAAAACCTGAAGTCCCACTAATAACATAACAAAAGACGTTACCAGACTCGCTATTGTTTCTGCTTTCCAATGACCATAAGGATGGTTATCGTCTGCTGGTCTGCGAGCTAATTTTAATCCAATCAAAACAGCTAGTGAAGAAAAAACATCTGTTAAGTTGTTTAATCCATCTGCTCTTAAAGCCGCTGATTGGTAAGTAACTCCAATAAATATCTTAATTAAAGAGAGAAAAATATAGGCTACAATACTTACCATTGCTCCTTTTTCAGCTCTTTTCAACTCTTCATAACGATCTTGCATCCTAATTTACCCCTCTTTAACTAGTTAAGTAGTCATGTTCTTATATTATAATCATACACGACTTTTAAACAATTTTATATTTTTATGTCTTGTATAGAGATAACTAAGAAAACTAATTGAATCATTATCTTCTTTGCATATTTAAATATCTAATTTTGAAACATGAATTATATTCTAGCACTTTAATTTTTTTGGTACAAGATTTTTTGGATTTTGACTAAGCAGAATAGATAAAAAGGTCATAAAATAACGCACATAAACAACTATCTCATTTTTATGTTAAAATAATAGCAGTTTAGTATGTTCTAAAGAATGGAGTGTTACTTATGAAAGTTGGATTTATTGGAATAGGAAATATGGCTAGTGCTATTATTAAAGGAATCATTGAAAAAAACTATATCAATAGTGAAGACATATATGTATCTAGCAGAACAAAAGATAAGCTAACTGTCTTCGCAGAGGAAACTAAAACAACTATTTGTTCTTCAAACGAAGAGTTAATTGCTAATGTCGATGTTGTAGTCCTAGCTGTTAAACCTAATATACTTAAAGAAATACTACCTCATTTAAGGTCAGCTATTGAAAAATATCATCCTTTATTAGTATCAATTGCTGCCGGAACACCACTTCAAAAATTAACCAATTTGATTGGAACAAATTCTGCTAATCCAATCATTCGGGTTATGCCTAACCTAAATTCGGTTATAGGCGAAGGTATGGCTGCTGTTTGTGGAAATGACTTTTCTTCTCCAGATCAAATTAAGTATATATTAGGTATGTTTAAATCTATCGGTGATGCTATTGAGCTAGAAGAAAAAGATTTCAGTACATTCATTGCTATCGCAGGTAGTTCTCCAGCATACACTTTTCTTTTTATTGATTCCTTAGCTCGCGGAGCTGTAAAGCATGGTATGTCCAAAGAATTAGCTACAAAAATTGCTGCTCAAGCTGTATTAGGAAGTGCAAAGTTAGTGCTAGAAAGCGATCAATCTCCATGGAACTTAATAGACCAAGTTTCGTCTCCTGGTGGTACAACCGTTGCAGGAATTGTTGCTTTAGAAGATGAAAAATTTATTTCGACCGTAATTAAAGGCGTCGATGCTACTATTGCAAAAGACAATGAACTAATGAACTATTAGTCTATCCCTTAGAGTCCTCTAGTCTTGTTGTGTTTCACTTAACCTTTTTCGTTTTGCCTTTTCATCTTTTTTGTGTTTACGTAATTCTCCAAAAAAGGTTGTTAAAAGCGCGCTACACTCAGACTCGAGAATACCTTTTTCTATTTCTACTTGATGGTTAAAACGATTGTCTGTTAGTAAATTCATTAAGGTACCCGCTGTACCACCTTTAGGATCGAC
>JAVWJE010000057.1:0-13584 GCA_036639135.1 Carnobacterium sp.
ACAGATTTTATTTTAACTAAATTTAGCTCATCCACATCATTTGACGAAGAGCCTTAAAAATAAGAAGAGGGAAAGCTTTTTTTATTGCTAGTTGTTTTTAATTTTATTTGTATCAATCAACTATAAATTGTCCCATCATTCCAGAATCCTCATGCTCTAGTATATGACAATGATACATAAATAGACCTTTCTCTTTAAAAACAACGAGTAATTTTACTTCTTCATTGTTTTCGAGCATCACAGTATCTTTCCATCCTTGTTCATTTAATGGTGGAATCTCACCGTTTCTTTCTACTATCTGAAATTGCACACCATGTACATGGAAAGGATGAGAAGATGAAGACATCATTCCCATGCCTCCTGATGACTGGTTGGTTACAACCCATTCTTCTAACTCATTTAACGTTCATTCTTCATCTATCCTATTCATATCCATTTGCTTGCCATTGATAGAGACCATCCGTCCCATACCACTCATAACAAAATCTCTTGAACGAACAATTTCATTTCTATCATACTTTGGTATCTCTACTAACTCTTTAGGAATTTCTGCTTTTTCATTGCTCTCTTCCACGATATTTATCGTCATGAGATCATTTTCAGCATCTCTGAACGTTACTTTATCCCCAACTTTATAACTAGACAAATCAACGATTATTTCGGCTCTCTCAGCTGGAGCAAGAATAACTTTATCCATTTCTACACTTTTTTCTAAAAACCCTCCATCTGAAGCGATTTGATGAAACTCATTAGTGTCGCTAAAGTTAAAATCATATGTTCTAGCATTCGAACCATTCAAAATTCTTAATCGTATAAGCTCATTTTTTACATCTAATTCAGGACTTATCGCTCCATTTATTAAAATTGTATCACTCATGAAACCATCCATAGTGTCTCTCATATCTAGTTCATATGGAATATCCCCATCATCGGTGAACCTTTTATCTTGTACGACTAATGGAATATCATTTACACCATACTCTTTAGGAATATCCAAATTCTTTGATGCCTCATCTTCAATATAGAAAAGTCCTGCAAGTCCTTTATAAACCTGTTCACCCGTTTTACCTAACAAATGGGGGTGATACCACAAAGTTGCTGCTGGTTGATTTATTGTGAAAGAAGGAGTCCAAGTTGACTGTGGCTCAATACCTTGGTGAGGTCCTCCATCCATCTCTGCTGGCACTTCTAAACCATGCCAGTGCACAGTCGTTGATTCATCTAGCTTATTGTCTACATTTATCTTTACTTCATCACCTTTATTCACTCTTATAATCGGTCCTAAATAGTTTCCGTTATACCCTAAAGTATTTGCTTTTTTGTCTTCAAAGAATTCTGTTTCTCCATGCTGTACATTTAAATTGAATTCTGCTTTTCCTTCTTCAGGATTTTTATCTTCTAAGAGTTGTGGAATAGGTAATTTATTGCTTTTCTCTTTTTGATTAATAGATAGAGGTCTCTTCATTGCTACATTATTCATATGTTGACTCTCATTATTGTTCAAGAAAAAAGAACTACCATACATGATCAGAGCTACTAGTGACAACCCAATAATACTATACAAAATAGTATTTTTCTTTTTCATATACTTACCTACTTTCGAAAATCGAGTTTTAATTACATAGAACACTTCCTTTTCATTATAGTCTTTAAAACTACATTTGTAAACGTTTGTAATCCACCTTTTTTTACAATACACAAATACAAAAACCACACTCTAAAAAAGTTAACTGTTTCTTCTAACTTTCAGAGTATGGTTTTTGCATTTAAACGATTAACTTATAAGTCATTCTTGTTCGTTAGGGTCATTTCGTGCATCATCATGTGTCTCATGGACCGTACCTGAAACGTGGTCTGGCCCCGCATAAATAGTGTACAGTTTTAAAGGCTTATCCCCAGTATTCATAATGTTATGCCACATACCAGCTGGTACGAAAACCGCATTATCATCTTTAACTGCTTGTTCAAAATTAAGATTATCTTCTGTGGGACCCATTTTGCACAATCCCTGTCCTTCTTCAACACGAATAAATTGATCAATACCATGGTGAACTTCTAATCCAATATCATCATTAGGTTGAATAGCCATCACCGTTGCTTGTAATTTTTCGCCTGTCCAAAATGTTGTCCGATAAGTATCGTTTTGGACAGTAGCCTCTTCGATATTTACTACAAATGGTTTCTTTCCGTTTTCTTTATCACTAAGTTTCATTTTCTCATTCCTCCTAATTAAAATAAACATCTGTTGATAACGCTTACAACACAAGTGTATTCCAACTACACAATATAGCAAAGAATAACCCTTACTTTAAACTATATTCACATTGGCATACAACAGGACCGTTAGATAAAATAAAGAAAAGCTGCTCACTTTACAGTGAGCAACTCTTTTAGTTCCTTTTTTATTTTTTAATAAATGGAGTCATTTTTGCATTAGCTCCAAGCTCTTCTTGAATTCTTAAGAACTGATTGTATTTCTCTACTCTTTCTGAACGTGCAACAGAACCTGTTTTGATTTGTCCAGCATTCATAGCTACAGAAAAGTCAGCAATAAAAGTATCTCCAGTTTCTCCTGAACGATGAGAAATCATCGTTGTATAGTTATTTTTACGTGCTAATTTAATTGTTTCAATCGTTTCAGATACTGTTCCAATTTGGTTTAGTTTAATTAAAACAGAGTTCGCTACCCCTTTGTCGATTCCTTCTTGCATGATCTCAGGGTTAGTAACAAAGATATCATCTCCAACCAATTGAATCGTATCTCCCATTAAATCTGTCATTTTCTTAAATCCATCCCAGTCGTGTTCAGATAGCCCATCTTCAATTGAAATGATTGGGTATTTCTCAACAATACCTTGGTAATACTCAATCATTTGATCAGAATTTAATTCTTTTCCTTCAAAATGATAAACACCGTTGGAGCTGAATTCACTTGCTGCTGGATCCATTGCAATCCCAATATCTTTACCTGGTTTATAACCCGCTTCAGTAATGGCTTTTACTAATACTTCAAGAGCTGCTTCAGTTGATCCCAAACGAGGAGCAAAACCACCTTCATCTCCAACAGCTGTTTCTAAGCCTTCTGCTTTCAAGATTTTTTTCAGTGTATGATAGGTGTTAGCAATCATTTCAAAGCCTTTTCTAAAGTCACTTTCACCAATAGGAGAAATTAAAAATTCTTGTACATCAATTCCTGAGTCTGCGTGCTGACCACCATTGATTACATTAAAGAATGGCATAGGCATTTCTAAATCTATTCCTCCAAGGTAACGATACAACGGAACACCTTCAGAAACTGCCGCTGCTCTAGCAACGGCCATTGACACACCTAAAATTGCGTTTGCTCCTAAACGTCCTTTATTTTTTGTTCCATCTAAATCAATCATCATTTTATCAATGTTTGCTTGATCAAATGGTGAAACGCCTGCTAAGCAATCGTTTATCTCAGTATTTACGTTATGAACTGCTTTAGAAACACCAGTACCCATTAAACGGTCTCCGCCATCTCTTAATTCTACAGCCTCTTTGTCTCCTGTAGATGCACCTGATGGAACAGCTGCTCTCCCCATAGAGCCATCTGTTAAGTAAACATCTGCCTCAACAGTAGGGTTTCCTCGTGAGTCAAAAATCTCTCTTGCTTTTATTAATTTAATCGTTGTTTCCATGTAAACTCCTCCTTATAATATAAAAAATGACGCCTACTTAAACACAGTGGTCCCCTACGGAAATCACTGTATTTAAGTAGGCGTCATTAATCATTGTTGAATGATATTTAAGGGCGAACACCATCGCCTATTTAACTGTAACTCAAGGTTATCACTAAAAAAAGGTAATTTCAATTTATTTGCATTATTTCTAAACAGTCATAAACAGATAAATGCGTTGTTAGATTTTTTTATATTCATCAAAAACGGATATGCTACAATGAGTTTACAATTACAACATTATTTTCGCTATTTATTTATGCAATGGAGGCCTTCTTAAAAAATGAATGCAACTAAAAAACCAATAATTTTATTTACACTCCTATTATTATGTATAGCTGTATCTACGCTATTCGTACAAAATAACTTTCGTTTATACAAACAACCCATAGTCAAAATAACTGAGGAGAAACTTAAAGATAAAAAAGAATCTGTTGGTTCAGTGAATAATAAAGATACTTTATTTTATCAAGATTTAATTGGCGAAATAAAAAATGGAGATAAAAAAGGGGAGCTCGTTTTACTAGAGAATACTTTCTCATCTTCAGGAGCTTATGACCACAGGTATCAAGTAGGTGATGAGTTATTTGTTACTCTTCAAAGTAGAAAAGGAACTCAATTAGCTGGTATCATTCTTTATCCTAAACGAGACAAGTACATCCTTGTAGCTTCATGGTTATTTATCCTAACCGTATTGGTAATTGGAAGCAAAAGCGGTCTTTTTTCCATTTTAAGTTTAATAATAAATATTTTCGTACTCTCATTCGCTTTAGATTTTTACACGAATTCTGAAGGCGCTAGTCTATTGTTTATTTCCAGTTTATTGGTTCTTTTTTTTACCTGCACTTCTTTGATATTAGTTAGTGGAAACAATGAAAAAACATACGCAGCCATCATCGCCACTCTAATGGGTACTTTTTCTGCCCTACTCATCGCTTTCATCGTGATGAAACTAACAGCTGAAAAAGGATTACGGTACGAAGAAATGGCATTTGTAACTCGAACTCCTCAAAAAGTATTTTTAGCTAGTATTTTAATTGGTTCTTTAGGAGCAGTGATGGATATCGCTATTACAATTACGTCTTCTCTTTATGAGTTGTATGAGAAAAACAAACAAATTTCTTTGAAAAATCTAAAAGAATCTGGCATGGAGATAGGAAAAGATATTATGGGAAGCATGACGAATGTTTTATTCTTTGCATATGTTAGTGGAAGTATCCCTATGTTGTTACTTTACTTAAAAAACGGAGCTCCATTAAATTACACATTATCAATGAATTTATCATTAGAAGTAACTAGGGCACTTGTTGGAGGTATCGGAATTGTATTAACTATTCCAATTAGTATCTACACAACCACTTACTTTATTCATAAAAGGAGAGTATCTAAATGAGTGTACTCGTTTGTTTAATGCTTATTTTGTTTTTACTCATGAAATTAATCGGTGGAGAGAAAGGAACACGATCATTTACAGCTCTTCTTTTAAATGCTTTTGTTTTATTTATTTTGGTGTTTTTAATGACTATTCAAACAATTAATCCGATTTTTATCACGTTAATAGCTTCCATAGTTATTAGTTGTATCAACCTTTTTTACATCAATCAGTTTAACATTAAGTCTGTGACAGCTTTTCTTGGCACACTCATTACGTTACTTTTCTTAATCGTGCTTATTTTCATGATTGTTGATCGGTCGATGATGCAAGGATTCGGAATGGAGGAAATAGAAGAACTTTCATCATTCACACTGTATATAGGGGTAGATTTTATTAAAATTACTATTTGTACGATAATTATGGGAGCTATAGGAGCCATTACAGATACAGCTATTTCTATTTCTTCTGCAATGAACGAACTATACACTCGTAATCCGCTGTTAAATCGTAATAACCTTTTTAAATCTGGTATGACTGTTGGTAGAGATATTTTAGGGACAACTACTAACACTTTATTCTTTGCTTTTATTGGAGGATACCTTGCATTAGTATTATGGTTTAAAGATTTAGCTTACACTCTAGGTGAAGTGATTAATTCAAAAATATTCAGTTCGGAACTAATTTCTATATTTTGTATTGGTCTGGGTGCTATTCTCATTATTCCTATCACAGCTTGGCTGGCAGCCTATCTTTTAACCAATTGTAACGATAAATCCATTTCTAAATGAATTAGCTTTCGATTTGATTTAAGAGCAATAAAAAACAGCGTGAATAAGATACTCACGCTGTTTTTATATTTGTTCTATTTTAACTTAATTTGCTTCAATCACGCTTCATCTAAATAGATAACGTTTACCACTTTCTATCCGTATTATCTGTTCTTAGGTTAGTATCGTCAACCTTAGTATCAACATAGCCCATTCTTGGATTAGCCTCATCCATTGTCGGATGTGTATCATCCATCTTATCCACTCTTGGCTTTTTATCATCTTCTACGTGGACATTTCCATCTGTGTCAAGATTTAGCTTTTCTTACTGTCTCGCTAACCTTCTTTGTTTCTTGAACTTTTTCTTTTCCAATCGTTACTTTGTGTCTTTTAACAACAATTTCCTCATGTTCAACAGGAACTTCAATTGTTTTCGTTTCTTCGGTTACACGTTTAGAAACATTCACTTCTCCAGTTTGAACCTTTTCTGTATCGACGTCTAATTGCTCTTCTTGTAATTTAATTGTTTTTTCATCATCGGTCATTGTATTTGAAGTGTTTAGGGTGTTTGTATCTTTGTCAGCAGTCATTGATTTGGCATTCGGATCTCCTTCAACTACCACTACACTATTTCCTTTTGCGATGTCATCTTGATAGTTATATAACACATCGTCTTCTGAACGAACGGAATCATTTCCATCATAATCTTCTGCAGAAAATGCGTCTTTAATTTTTTCCCACATTGAACGATTATCATTTGTTCTATGATCTGTTGTTTGGGTGTAACTGTCTTCCGTTGTAACATTTATATCTGGTTGGTCCATAAAATTATTTTTTGTAGTCGCATTAGAAACGAGACGAATAGCATCTTTTTTGTAACCTTCCGATTGTAAACGTTCGACTACTGCAAAAGCTTCTTGTGAAGTTGCATAACTTCCTTCAACAAATTTCATTCTAACTCCTTCTATTTTTTGTATTCCCTTGCTCCTCTTATCACACTTGCTTGGTAGCGTTCTCTAAACTAATATCCTTTTCAAAATCTTAGAGAACTTTTATCAAAGAGGTTATTAGTTGAACCTATAAAGGAAACGCTTTAAAATGAAAGTATCAAATTAGAAAGGGTTGATAGAATATGAAACAAGAAAAAAGTACCCGTCGTCCTAAGTGGGATATAATTGGCCAAGATAACGCTGAAGCTGGGTTTAATATTTCCTGGGCTTCTGTTATTGCAGGTGTCGTTACATTTCTAGCTCTCCTTATCACTTTCTCTCTTGTCGGATCCGCAATTGGGTTTGGACAAGTAGAAGCAACTTCTAATAATCCGTTAGATGGCGTTGGAACAGGCTTACTCATCTGGACAGTCGTCGCTTTTGTTCTTTCTTTATGTGCTGCTGGCTTTATTGCTGGTGTCACTTCTCGTCGTATGGGCACGATTCACGGTTTCTTGACTTGGGCTACAAGTGTTATTGTCTTCGTACTCATGCTATCTTATGTAACATCCGGAATCTTTTCAGTAGCCGGAACTGCTTTAGGCAATATTTTTTCTGTAGCTGGTAAAAGTGTTGAGACAGTTGCTTCTGGAGCAGGAGATCTTATTTCTAAAAGTTTTGACCAAGTTGTTGGAAGTGTTGGCGAAGTTGATTCTAAAGAATTAGAAGGACAAGTAAAAGAAATACTAAAAGATACCGATGTTCCAGAACTTCAGCCAAACTATATTAACAATCAATTAAAAGAAGCTTCCTCTGAAATTACGGAGGCTGGAGAAGAGATTGCACTTAACCCTGATAATGCAGATCAGATTATTAAACAAACAACAGGTTCTTTACAAAAACGAGCAGAAGCTCTTACAGATGCTGCTGATAAAGAAGCTATTGCTGAAGCAGTGAGTAAGAATACTGATTTAACTCAAGCAGAAGCAGATGAGGCAACTGATAATATCTATAATGGCTTGCAAGAAGCCTCTACACAAGCACAACAAAAACTTGATGAGGCTTCAAAACAAATTGAAAAAGCTCAACAAGAATTAGACAAACAGATAGAAGAAGCTCGAATTAAAGCAGATGAAGCCGCTGATGCAACAGCAAAAGCCTCAATGTGGGGATTTGTTGCTTTAATATTAGGTATGATTTTAACTTCTGTTGCTGGTTTGCTAGGTTCTAATTTTGTAACAGATCGCAATGAAGAAAGAATGTAATGCCACTTTTAAAAACACTTCCTGTTCTCTTTAATAAAATCAAAATAAAAAACATTGATGGAGTGCTTTCATCAATGTTTTTGTTTTCTATTCAATTAATCTTTCTAATTTTATAAAGTAAAGCCATTAGTTAAGTCAGCGGTCAAATAAAATTTTACTATCTAACTAAAATACAATTAGAAAGGTAATTTCTTGCTTTGCATAGTAAGGCATTCAAACTCTTCATCATTTAATTTAATTTTGATTGCATTTCTAAACTTCAAAAACAGCTTCTTTTGTAAGAAAATACCCATCAAAAAATAAATGTTAATGAGCTTTTAATCATCGGCACCTTAAGTATTTAACATGGTAATCTATTCTTTTAAAAAAAAGCATAAAACCTTATTCTTTTAAAAAAAACGGAAAGCTATCTGCTCCCCGCTAATCGAAATATTTATTTGATATTAGCAAAATATTCTAAAGTACCTACCATGTTAGCTACAAAGCCATACTCGTTATCGTACCAAGCAACCGTTTTAACTAATTGTCCATTAGTACCTTCGATTACTTTTGTTTGAGTAGCATCAAAAATGGATCCAGCCGGAACTCCGATAACGTCTGAGGATACAATTTCGTCTTCAGTGTAAAGGAACGCATCGTTTGAAGCTTCTTTCATTACCGCGTTTACTTCTTCTACTGTTACTTTTTTATTCAAAACAGAATACAATTCTGTCATTGATCCTGTAATGACAGGTATCCGGACGGCAGTTCCGTCAATTTTTCCTTCCAATTCAGGAATAACTTTTCCTACTGCTTTGGCAGCACCTGTTGAAGCCGGAATGGCATTTTGTGCTCCTGCACGATTTTTACGTCCACCTGGTGAATCTTGCAGTGCTTGCGTTGCAGTATAGGCATGGATCGTTGACATTAAGGCACTGTTAATGCCATATTTCTCGTTCAAAACATTGGCCATAGGTGCCAAACAGTTAGTAGTACAAGATGCTGCAGAGACAATTTTGTCCTCTTCATTAAGCGCATTATGATTTACACCATAAACGATTGTTTTTGTATTGTCTATTTCTGCTCCTGCAGCTTTTACCGGAGCAGAAATCAATACCCGTTTTGCGCCAGCATCCAAGTGAGCCTGTGATTTTTTCGCTGAAGCATAAAAACCAGTACATTCCAGAACGATGTCAATACCTAAATCGCCCCATGGTAACTGACTAGCATCTTTTTCTTCAAATGATTTAATTTCTTTTCCATCTACCACGATTGCGTCGTTCCCAACTTCTACATCATATGGAAAACGTCCTTGTGCCGTGTCGTACTTCAGCAAATAAACTAAGTCATCATTATTCGTCAAATCATTGATTGCAACAACTTCTAAGTTTGTGTCTTTTTCCAAAATCCTGCGTAATACCAAACGTCCGATACGGCCAAATCCATTAATCGCTACTTTTATTGACATGAATATTTCCTCCTTCTTTATTTGTATCTATTTATATGGTAACGCTTTCGGAACAAAATTTCCAATTATTAGCATCATGCCTTTTAACTGTCAGATACAATTCATTCGAAAAATACTTTTCCCATGAAGAAATCACAGCGAAAGTGAGACAGAATTATATTGAAAGTTTTTCAGATTTTTCTTATCCATACTAATATTAAAATGCAACTTCTCCATCAAATTAAGACCGCTACTTTTCAAGCATAAAAAAAGAATCACATTGAGCGATTTTCTTTTTATACTATGATTCTGGAATCGGTTCTGCTACTAATGTTTGATGACTGTTATCATAATAAGTGATCTATTTTGATACTAAATCGCTCATCCAAACTGGAACACCAGCTTTTCCAGCTAACTCACAAAAGGTTTCAAAATGATATTCGCAATGGTGATTTAGAGGTAACATCAGATGATTTTGAAAAAGTATTGGCCAAACCATTAACTCCACTTGTTAATGCTTTAAAAGAGTTCCTACAAGATTAAGAGCTTGTGAATGCTTATGTACTCCATTAGAAAATAGGAAAAAGGAGCCTTATTAAGGTTCCTTTTTCCTTTTTTAAAAATTACTTTTAACACTTTCTATAGAATAATTGTTAAGTGCAAGCTATAAAACCCTCGATGTTTATAGAAAATACAAGAAGTAGCAACCTTATAATCTCGCAATTACAACACTACCATAGGGAATATCTATCCTTTTGTCATTAATAATTATTGTATGTCTTCACTATAGAAACTATTCCTGACTTCATCCCGTCTAAAGCTCTACTGCTCTACCCCACAACTTTCTATGTTAAATGGAAACAGTAAATTAAAGTTACAACTTTTTAAGTGCAAAAAATAATTGCTATATAACACACTTATTTTTTGATGGCAGATACAGTGTCCATATCAATACTAATTAATCCAAACCGAAATCTAATTCTGGTCCTACTGGAACAATGCCTGTCGGGTTGATATTTTTGTGGCTGCGGTAATAGTGTTCTTTGATGTGTTTAAAGTTCACTGTCTCCGCTATGCCTGGCCAATTATATAATTCTCTTGTGTAACGCCAGAGATTTTTGTAGTCCGTTATTTGTTTGATATTGCATTTGAAATGGCCGTAATAAACACTATCAAAACGGATTAAGGTTGTGAATAATCTCCAATCAGCTTCAGTGATTTGGTCGCCTACTAGGTAATGGTTCTTGCCTAATCGCTCTTCTAGTTCATCAAGCGTATTAAATAGGTTGATAACTTCTTCTTCGTAAACTTCTTGCTTTGTTGCAAACCCCGCCTTATATACCCCATTGTTAACAGAAGGATAAACTTTATCATTGATTTCATCAATTTCTGAACGTAATTCTTCCGGGTAATAATCGCCTTCTTTTGCGCCGACTTCGTCAAATGCTGAATTTAAAATTCGCATGATTTCAGAAGATTCATTGTTGACGATTTTATTTTGTTTCAAATCATATAAAAGCGGTACAGTTACACGTCCACTATACTCAGGTTCGACATGTGTATAAACCTCATAAAGATAGTTTGCATTAATTACCGGATCAGGAATCACACCTTCTTCCGGTTCAAATGTCCACCCATTTTCTGCCATTAAAGGATTCACGACCGAGACTGAAATGAAGTCTTCCAATCCTTTTAATTTCCGCATAATCAGCGTACGGTTTGCCCAAGGACAAGCTAATGATACGTATAAATGATAGCGTCCAGATTCAGCTTTAAACCCGCCTTCACCACTTGGCCCAGCACTTCCATCTGGTGTGATCCAATTACGAAATTGTGATTCTTGACGAATGAATCTCCCTCCATTCCCTTCTGTGTCATACCATTGATCATGCCATTTACCATCTACTAATAACCCCATTATTATTCCCCTTTCAACATACTGAGTTTTATGTGTCATTTGTGTCTGTCTTCTGCTTTCATTATAGGCAGCATAATCAAGAATAACAAATAGATTAGTCTTTTAAACGCTTATCTGACTTTTAAAAAAGTTCCTTTTTTTATCTCCTAGATAGTAAAACTTCTAATACTTTAGTATCACAGCTTGATCAGATTCTTTTGGGTTTCTGCTTAATAACTATATTTAAATCTAGACAGCCTCAGTTGGATCTACTTCTTCTAAATCCTCATACAACTGTGGATACTCATGACACTTCATATTTCTGGGCGTGCATATTTCTCTTCCAAATGAGATCATGGACTGATGCGCTCTTCCCCAGTATTTTGCTGGGATAATTTCTGTCACGCGTTCTTCAATTTGTCTGGGTGTGGCATTTTCTTCTACTATCTTGTGATGCTTACAGACTCGTGCGACATGTGTGTCCACTGCAAAAGCATCTTGGTTGAAAGCGACATTCAATAATATATTAGCTGATTTAGGTCCAATTCCAGTTAATGATTGCAGTTCCTTGCGTGTATTTGGAACTTTTCCATCAAACTTTTCAAGTAATTGACAGCTGCTTTTATAAATATACTTTGCTTTGTTCCGATAAAGCCCAACTGTTTTTATGTATGATTCGATTTCTTCCGGTGAAGATTCGCTAACAGCTTGAGGATTTGGATAGCGTTCGAATAACTTGTCTTTCACTTTAGCGACTGACACATCTGTTGCCTGAGCACTTAAGATAACGACCATCAACAATTGAAATGGATTTTGATAATGCATCGTTGGGACAGCATTAGGATACAGTTTCATAATTTCATAGATAACGTGTTGAGCGGCTTCTTTTGTCAGCATGAGCTTTCCTTTCTTTATTCGTTTTTTTAAATATACCATATTTTCAACAGCACTAAAATAAATTCCCAACGGTTCTTTAGCGCTGTGCTGCTCTATACATTGGTTCACTGGTATTCAGAAGACTAAAAAGCTAATGAATAATATTGGGTTGGATTTTTAGAATTAGTTCCGTGCCAAATGATTAGATTTTTATCCAGCATTTTCTGGAGTGAAGTTATGTTCTTCTCTAAAACTAACCACACAGAATTTTATTAGGTTCGCTAAATTCTGGCTCATTCAGAAAGGATAATTGCCTGACATCAAACATACCGCTTCTAGCTTAATCTCCTTTATAAGAATAATTTTTATGTGTCAAAATCTAATGTTAAATAAAACAGTCCTGTAAAAAATGTGAAAGTTAACTCTGAACATAATGTTCAGGTTATATTACTTTGTTTGAAAGAAAAAGGAACATGGGAACCTGAATGGATGAGTAACAACTTATTCTAATCATTTTGATATATAATCTAATTATCAGATACTATAGGAGGTTTTTTTTTGTTGACAATAGCTTATATCGGTAATGGAAAAAGTACGAACCGCTATCATTTACCTTTTTCATTAAAAACAGAGAATGTCAAAGTGAAGACTATCTATTCTCGTCGTGAAAACAGCTCATGGGATAAAGTTCCTGGAGTTCACTACACAACAAATTTAGAAGATATTTGGAATGATCCGGAAATTCAATTAGTTGCCATTTGCCTTCCAAGTTCATTGCATTTTGAATTTGCAAAATTATCACTAGAAAAAGGAAAAAATACACTAGTTGAAAAACCTTTTACCGAAACTGCCGAAGAAGCAAGAGAACTATTTGCGTTAGCAAAATCAAAAAATCTACTCGTTCAATGCTACCAAAACAGACGCTACGATTCAGATTTTCTGACTGCTCAAAAAGTTATCGAAAGCGGCATGATAGGCGAATTACTAGAAGTTGAAATGCATTATGATTATTTCAGACCAGAAGTTCCAGAAAACAGCACAGAATTTTCAGCAGCTTCCAGTTATTTATATGGACATGGGTGTCACACAATCGACCAAGTTCTTTCCTATTTTGGAGATCCAGACTCTATTCACTATGATGTCAGACAATTATTAGGTCCTAATCGAATGAATGATTATTTTGACTTAGACTTTTACTATTCGAAAATAAAAGTTTCTGTTAAATCAAGTTACTTCAGAATAAAACCCAGACCAAGTTTTGTTCTGTATGGCAAAAAAGGCATGTTTATCAAGCAAGAGAAAGATAGACAAGAAGAACACTTGAAATTATTCTATATGCCGACTC
>JAVWJE010000058.1:0-13576 GCA_036639135.1 Carnobacterium sp.
ATCAGCTCAAAATAGTTTCATTTTTTCTTCCTAGTTATAAACTAAAAGGAATAAATTCTTTACCCATTCTTGCCAACCCTCTTTTATCTTGAAGGTTTAGCTTTTTTCTTTTAATTTTAGTGTCCACTTTCTTGACATAACTCCAATTTAAGCTTTTAAGTTGACTATTTCAATCTATCTACTATAAAAAAAAGAACCTATCACATAGGATAAGCACATCCTTTGTGACGGTTCTTCTTTCCTTAACGAAACTTACCGTATCCTCGAGGCTTATGGCCCCTTGCGGTACTATTTCATTTTCTTGTCAGAGCTACCAGAGTTCTCAGCATCTTGATTTATAGTGTGCCGAATAGGCGGTCACCAGCGTCACCTAAACCAGGTAAGATGTAACTGTTTTCGTCTAGTTTTTCATCTAATGCAGCTGTGTAAATATCAACATCTGGATGTGCTTCTGTTAATGCTTTTACCCCTTCAGGAGCTGCTACAAGGCAAACAAATTTAATTGAACTTGCCCCACGTTTTTTCAAAGCATCAATGGCTGTAATAGCTGAAACGCCCGTCGCTAACATTGGATCAACAACTAATAATTGACGATCTTTAATGTCAGATGGCAATTTAATAAAGTATTCTACCGCTTCTAATGTTTCATGGTCCCTGTACATTCCAACGTGTCCAACTTTTGCAGCTGGGATTAAGTCTAGAATACCATCTACCATGCCTAAGCCTGCTCTTAAAATAGGAATAATAGCAACTTTTTTACCTGCTAATTTTTTTTGAGTCGTTTTAACTAAAGGCGTTTCGATCTCAACATCTTGCAAAGGCATGTCTCTTGAAACTTCGTATGCCATTAAACGTGCAATTTCATTCACGGCTTCTCTAAAATCTTTCGTTCCTGTATTCTTGTCGCGAAGAATTGTAACTTTATGTTGAATCAACGGATGGTCTATTACATGAAATTTCCCCATAATCTTCAGCCCTCATTTTCTATAGATTTCAAACAATTCTATTGTAAAGGAAATGCTGTTTAAAGGCTAGAAGTTTCATTCAGTGTTTGCGTTTTTTAAAAAATATATTTAAATAAGTAATCCGATGTTCAGATAATAGTGTATGAATAGGAATTTGTTTCAGCATCTGTTTGAATTGAGCTACAATCAACAGCTTCTCGATAAAAAGATAACCAGTCAATAGGATAAAGAACATCCTATGTGACTGGTTCCTGTTTTCTTGTCGAAGCTAAGCGTTGATTTTCGCATCTTATTTGTATAATGGGTTTTTTTGGGTTAGTTCGAGTACTTCTTGTTTAATGGCTGAGCGTTTTTCTGGATAATCTTTTGTTTCTAGAGTTGCAATGATAAGTTTCGCTACTTTTTTTGAATCTTCTTCATCAAATCCGCGTGTTGTAATTGCAGGCGTTCCAATTCGGATGCCGCTTGTTTTGAATGGGCTTAATGTTTCGAATGGAATAGTATTTTTATTTACTGTAATACCCACTTCATCTAGAAGGTTTTCTGCTTCTTTTCCATTTAATCCGAATTGTGTTACTTCGAATAAAAGTAAGTGATTATCTGTCCCTTTGCTAATTAAATGACCAACAGATGCATTGAAAACATCTTCCATTGCTTTAGCATTTTTTATAATTTGTGCAGCATAGTCCTTAAACTCTGGCATCATTGCTTCTTTAAAGGCAACAGCTTTTCCAGCAATTACGTGTTCTAATGGACCACCTTGGATACCTGGGAAAATTGCACTATTAATCATTTTTCCATATTGCTCTTTAGCTAAAATCAATCCTCCACGAGGACCTCTTAACGTTTTATGAGTGGTCGATGTTACAACATCAGCGTATGGAATTGGATTTTGGTGCAATCCAACAGCAATTAAACCTGCAATATGTGCCATATCTACCATTAAGTAGGCTCCAACTTCATCCGCAATTTTACGAAATAAAGAAAAATCAATTTTTCTTGCATACGCACTTCCACCGGCAACAATCATTCTAGGTTTATGTTTCAATGCCTGACTTCTTACGTCATCATAATCAAGTAATTCGTTTTCTTTGTCTACTCCATATGCAACAAAGTTATATGTTCTCCCACTAAAGTTAACTGGTGAACCATGTGTTAAATGTCCTCCATGTGTTAAGTCCATTCCTAAAACGGTATCTCCAGGCTCTAGAAATGCATTAAAAACAGCCATGTTTGCTCCTGAACCAGAATGGGGTTGGACGTTTGCATATTCAGCTCCGAAGAGTTCTTTAGCACGATCAATGGCTAAATTTTCGATTACATCAATGTATTCACAACCGCCATAGTATCTTTTTCCTGGATAACCTTCAGCGTATTTGTTCGTTAAAATACTTCCTTGCGCGGCAAGTACTCCTTTGGAAACAAAATTTTCTGATGCAATCAATTCAATATTTTGCTCTTGACGATGTTTTTCTAGATCAATTGCGTCAAATACTTCTTTATCAAATTCTCTAAAATCCATTTTTAACCCACATCCTTCAATAAGATAATTTTAGTATACCATTATATTCTGACTATATTTCATGACTATTTTTTGGAAAGTAATGATTTCCAGCTGCTTTTTCCAAACGATTCATGTAGGCATCGCCTATTCCATTATGGTTATAAGCTTCTGCTAAAATTATTGTTACAGCTGTCTTTTCAAAAAATCGTAACCCCGCATACAACGATTTAGCTGCTGATGTAATATCTTCTTTATTTCCTAGAGAAAACACTTCCGTCACCATTTCTTTATAGTGAGAAATTCGGTTTTCATTAGCTAATAAGCCAACTTTTTCACCTTGCTTTTTATAATAAGCGATTGCTTCTTGCCAAAGTTCATCGGTACCACTAATTATAATGACTGGTTCGTTGGGTGAATAATGTGTGTATTTCATTCCCGGTGCTTTAGGACTCTCTTCTTTAGAAACAAGGTGTCGGTCTACGTACACTTTTTTCACAACAGACTCTAGTTCTTCTTTCGTTAAAGCGCCTGGTCTTAAGATCATTGGTTTTTCAGGATCGGTCATATCTAAAACCGTTGATTCTAATCCTACACCTGTTTCACCACCATCTAGTATTCCTGCAATTTTGCCATTCAAGTCATGATAGACATGAGCTGCAGTTGTTGGACTAGGTTTACCTGATGTGTTGGCACTTGGCCCAACTAAAGGAACGCCAACAGATTTGATTAAGGCTAATGTCGCCTTGTTATTTGGCATACGTATTGCCACACTAGTTAATCCACCGGTTACCGTTTTCGAAAACACACCTGGTTTTGCTTTAAAAATAAGTGTTAATGGACCCGGCCAAAACTTAGTCATCAACTCTTTTGCTTGATGTGACAGTTCTTCAACGTAATTTTCTACTTCTTCAATAGAAGCAACATGGACAATTAAAGGATTGTCACTTGGCCGTCCTTTTGCAGCATAGACTTTTTTGACTGCATTTTCATTCATAGCATTGGCGCCTAGTCCATAAACCGTTTCTGTCGGAAAAGAGATTAACTCTCCTTCTTTCAATAAACGAGCTGCTTCTTCAATTTCATTTAATTGGAATAGTTTGGTATTCAAAAAACCAACTCCATCGTTTATATTTTGTTTCTACTTCCTTTTTAAGTCTGTGGGGTTTTATTGCAATTTCACTTTAAGAAGTCGATCTTGCCCACTCATGTCCTTTTCAACTGTAACATCGGCTGTTGGAAAAGCTTCTAGGAAGAGTGATTTCACTGCAGGTCCTTGTTTAAAACCTATTTCTAAATAGATTTGTCCAGCTGGTTTTAGCATGCTTGGCAATTCTTTTGCTAACCTTTGGTAAACAGCCAAACCTTCGTTTTCAGCAAATAAAGCTAGTTCAGGTTCATAGTTTAAAACTGAATTATCCATGTATTGTTTTTCATCCACACCAATATACGGTGGGTTAGATATAACGACATCAAATTGTTCTTTTTTAATAGGTTCAGTTAAATCTCCCAAAAGAAATCGCACATTTGCTTGAAGAATTTCCCCGTTCTCTTTAGCGACTAATAAAGCCTCTTCAGATAAGTCTATTGCTGTTACATCGTCTTGTGGACGTTCTTTTTTTATTGTGATAGCAATAACTCCAGTACCTGTTCCAATATCGACTATCTTTAGGGCTTTTTCTGGTGCTTCTTTTAAAAATTTGTCGACTATTTCTTCTGTTTCAGGACGTGGAATCAAGGTATCAGAAGTTACTTTGAATTTATTATCAAAAAACCATTCATATCCTAATAAATATTGAATCGGAATACCTGTACTGTGTTGTTTAACATCATTTATCCATTTTTCTTTTATTTCTGGTGCAATCAATTGATCTAAATGAAGAATAAAATCTGTTTTAGACCATTCAAGCCGTTCTCTCACTAAAATCTCCGCAGCTATCCCTTCTTGACCAGCTGCTTCTAAAAAAGAAGAAGCCCAATTTAGGACTTCTCTATATGTTTTATTAATGTTCATTCTTTAGTTGCTCCATTTTTTCTGTTTGGTCATGAAGAATGAGTGCATCTATAATCTCATCTAGTTTGCCATTCAAAATTTGTTCTAATTTTTGAATAGTTAAACCAATTCTATGATCGGTCACCCTACTTTGAGGAAAATTATATGTTCTAATTCTTTCTGAACGATCACCCGTACCAATGGCAGATTTGCGCTCTGTATCAATCGCATCTTGAGCTACTGTATGGATGTGGTCGTAGACACGAGCTCGTAAAACTTTCATAGCTTTTTCGCGGTTTTGAATTTGCGAACGGCCATCTTGCATAGCCACAGTGATTCCAGTTGGTAAATGAGTCAATCGTACAGCAGATGCCGTTTTATTTACGTGCTGTCCACCAGCTCCACTTGCATGATAAATATCTACCCGGATATCTTTGTCTGCAATAGTTAATTCGACTTCTTCTGCTTCTGGCATCACGACAACTGTTGCCGTTGAGGTATGAATACGTCCTTGTGACTCAGTAGAAGGAACACGCTGAACACGGTGTGCGCCATTTTCATATTTTAATTTTGAATAAACATTTTCTCCTGTAATCATGATGGTTACTTCTTTATAGCCACCAATTCCAGTGATATTCGCATCCATTACTTCTGTTTTCCAGCCTTGAGCATCTGCATATTTTTGGTACATGCCGAATAAATCACCAGCAAATAAAGCTGCTTCATCTCCACCAGCTGCTCCTCTGATTTCCATGATAATATTGCGGTCATCATTTTCATCTTTAGGTAACATGAGCACCTTCATTTTTTCTTCTATTTCTGTTTTTTCTTTTTTTAAATCTGATAGCTCTTCTTTTGCCATCTCAGTCATTTCTGGATCAGACGTTTCTGACAACATCTCTAATGTATCTTCGATGTCTCTTTCAACTTCTTTGTATCGGCGGTAATTTGTTACCGTTTCACGCAGACTGGCTTCTTCTTTTGTTAATTTCATCAAACGCTTTGTGTCGCTAACCACTTCAGGATCACTTAACAATTCGTTTAGTTCTTCATAACGTCCTTCGACGCTTGCTAGTCTATCAAACATACTGAACTTCTCCTTTATTTTTCGTTGTATTTCACATTTATTTATCCTTAAATATTTGGATAAAAATACAATCGCTTTTGTTTTTATTTAAATTGCCACCTCATTCGCTATAACGGTGGATTAAAGTAATGTTTACGGCAAACTGGGAAATAACTTTCATTTCCTCCTATTTGAATCTGTTCGCCTGCATATACGGGCTTGCCATCAATTAAACGCATATTCATAATTGCTTTTCTATGACAGTACCAACAGATTGTTTTCATTTCTTCAATTTTATCCGCATATAAGAGTAAATATTCAGAACCTTCAAATAATTCATTTTTGAAATCATTTTTAAGGCCAAATGCCATTACCGGAATATCTAAGTCATCAACAATTTTAGCTAATTGTAAGATATGCATCTTATTTAGAAATTGTGCTTCATCTATTAAAACACAAGCAGGCGTAAAATCAAGTTTTTGAACTGTTTCAAAGATATTTGTCTCATCAAAAATAGAAATACCTTCGCGGCGCAAACCAATTCGACTTGAAACAATGCCAACTTCATCACGGTCATCTAATCCGCTTGTCATGATCACAACAGGTTTATTTTGTTCTTCGTAGTTATAGGCAACTTTAAGTATCTCAATAGTTTTGCCACTATTCATTGCACCATATTTAAAAAAAAGCTGAGCCATAGTTTATATCCTCTTTTCTTTCATAGGGAATCTCTTTGAATTATACGGTAATTCTGGTGATAATGCATTAAATTTATAAAAGAATAATGGAAAGAGTTTAGTTTTTATACAAAAAATCGTTTGTTTCGCTTTCTTATTTCCTCATTAGTAGTAGAATTTAGCGAAATAAGGTTTTTTCTTATATAATAGGAAATGTTAAAGAATTTTAATATCTTATCAAAAAAATTGTGCTAGAATAGCTAGTAGTATCAGTAAATCATTTTAATTATTATTGGAGGAAACTCAATTGAGTATACGTAACACTTTTGCCATAATGGTAGGAAAATCAACCAGATGGGGTCTACACACTTTTCTTAACGGTGGAAGCAGTTACCCTGGAATGTTAACCCAAAAACTAGACCCTTCTGTTCTAGGGGCATTATCTAAAGATTATGAAGTGGTTATCGTAACCGGAACAAACGGAAAGACTTTAACTACGGCTTTAACTTTTCAAGTTTTAAAACAAAAATACCCAGATATTATTACAAATCCAACCGGTGCTAATATGTTGCAAGGAATCATTTCAACGTTTTTAGAACACCATTCTTTTAAAAAGAGCTCTAAGAAAAAAGTGGCTATTTTGGAAGTCGATGAAGCTAGCTTAGTTCATGTAACAAAATATGTAAAACCAAAAGCGATTGTCTTTACGAATGTTTTTCGTGACCAAATGGATCGCTATGGTGAAATTTACACCACTTATCAACTGATGTTAGATGGAGCAGCATTAGCTCCAGCTGCTTTAATTGTTAGCAATGGCGATGCGCCTATCTTTAATTCAAAAGAAACCGTGAATAAACGCGTCTATTTTGGGTTTGATCATTTACCAGACGGTGAAACCCAAGCACATTACAATACAGATGGTGTACTTTGCCCTCACTGCCACAATATTTTACATTATAAATTTATTTCTTATAGCAATTTAGGCAAATATTACTGTCTTGAGTGTGGCTTTAAACGTCCGGAGTTAACGTATCGTATGACAGATATTCTTAAAATGGATCATCAATCTTCTCGCTTTGTTATCGATGGTGAGACTTTTGAGATAACTATTGGTGGTCAATACAATATCTATAATGCTCTAGCGGCTTATAGTATTGGTCGGATTTTCGATGTTTCTGCTGATCAAATTCGCACAGGTTTCCAATCCTCAAAGCGTGTTTTTGGCCGCCAGGAAGTTATTCAAATTGACGATAAAGAAATCACGGTTAACCTTGTTAAAAACCCAGTCGGACTAAACCAAGTCTTAGACATGATTGCACGAGACCCTGAACCTTTCTCTTTGGTTTCCATTTTGAATGCCAATGCGGCTGATGGAACGGATATCAGTTGGATTTGGGATGCGGATTACGAAAGTATTTCTGACATGGATATTAAACAAGTAACTGTTAGTGGCGAACGAGTAAATGACATTAAAACTCGTTTGGAAGTTGCTGGTATCTTGCCTGAAGATTTACAAGTTATTCCTGAAATAAATGATTTAATTCAGAGTTTTAAAGAAGCGCCTACTAAAAAAATTCATGTTTTAGCAACGTATACAGCTGTTTTACAATTACGCAAAGAACTAGCTAATCAGCACTACATTAAGGGAGGCATGTAACATGATTGAATTAAATGTCTGCCACCTTTATGGTAATTTATTGAATACGTATGGAGATAATGGCAACTTGTTGATGCTAAAACACCGTGCTAAACAGCTAGGAATTCTCTTTAACGTTGAAATTATCAGTTTAAATCAACCTTTTGATCCTTCTAAATATGATTTAGTTTTCTTTGGAGGAGGACAAGATTTTGAACAACGTATTGTTTCTAAAGATTTGCAATCAAAAAAAGCTGACATCTCCACTTACATTGAAAATGATGGTGTAATGGTTGGTATCTGTGGCGGTTTCCAGTTATTGGGTCATTATTATGTTGACGCAGCTGGAACTAAGATTGCCGGAGCTGGTGCAATCGATTATTATACACTTAATCAAGATCATAATCGGTTTATTGGCGATATCGTGATTAAAAACAAAGAGTTTGGTGAAACTTATAAAGGTTTTGAGAACCATAATGGTCGAACTTTTTTAGGCGATCAGGTTAAACCGTTAGGAATCGTTGAAAAAGGACAAGGCAATAATGGAGAAGACAAGACTGAGGGTGCACATTACAAGCAAACGTTTTGTTCTTATCTTCATGGACCACTACTGGTTCAAAATGTCATGTTAACTGATCGAATTATAAAAGAAGCTGTTAAAAAACGTTACCCTCAAAAAATAGAAAAGTTGTTCGCTTAAAATAAAAAAAGGGTTTAGACAAAATTTGCCTAAATCCTTTTTTTATTTTCTATTAAATTTTTGTTCCTGGTGTTGAAGCAATGATTTGTAATGTACCATCAATTGACCAACTCTTAATATCATTTGGTAAAATAAAATTCGTCCCTTTATTTAATGGGTATTCACCTGATTCAACTGAAAGGGATCCTTGTCCTTCTAATACACTGACTAGCGTATACGGAGCAGTTGCTTCAAAGCTTGCTTTGCCCGTAATGTTCCATTGATAAACATCAAAGAAGTCTGTTTTTGCATAGGTTGTAATTTCAACGTTTTCTAATCTTTCTGTCTTAATGCCTGTTGTTGCATCAACATGTGGGACTGTGGTTACATCAACAGATTGTTGGATGTGTAATTCTCTAGGCTTTCCTTCGTCATCTTTACGATCATAGTCGTAAACACGATAAGTTGTATCGCTTGATTGTTGGGTCTCTAAAATCATAATGCCAGCACCGATAGCATGGATAGTTCCGCTTGGTACAAAGAAAAAGTCCCCTTTTTTCACTTTGATACGACGCAATAAGTCATCCCATTTGCCTTCACGAATCATTGTTTCTAATTCTTCTTTTGTCTTAGCGTGATGTCCATAAACAATTTCTGCTCCTTCATCAGCATCAATTATGTACCAACATTCTGTTTTACCTAATTCACCTTCATGTTCTAATCCATATGCATCATCTGGATGAACTTGTACGGATAAATCGTCATTTGCATCTAATATTTTTGTTAATAACGGGAAAACGTCCCCTTTAACATGACCAAAAACAGCGCGGTGTTTTTCCCAAACTTGTGCTAAAGTCAGACCTTCATATGGTCCATTCAATACTGTACTAGGACCATTTGGATGAGCGCTGATTGCCCAACATTCTCCTACTTTATCACTAGGCAAATCATATCCAAAAACATCGTGTAACTTTGTACCACCCCAAATTTTTTCTTGTAAAACGGCCTTCAGAAATAAAGGTTCATTCATTTCAAAATTCCTCCCATGTCTATACTTCTCTCTTATTTTACCATACTTAAAAATGATGTTGTATTTCTTTCATCACAAAATCAAATCGTTTCTCCTTCTTTTTCTAAAAAATAGACTTCCAGCAACTGATTTCTTTTTTTTAGATACTGTTTCGTATCACTAGATGGATGCACTCTATTAGATAAGAAAATAAAAGCTTCTTCGTTTTTTATATCTAGTAGAATAAATGTTCCTGTAAACCCCGTATGAAAAAGATACCTTCCTTTTTTTCTTGTTATCAAATCCCAACCCAACGAACGATTGAGTATCCCATTCGGCGTTCTATCCTTTACCAATTGAGAAACCGTTCTTTCTTTAAGTATGCGAACTCCGTCTAGTTCGCCTTTTTGAAGCATCATTAGGCTAAAACGAGTGACATCTTCCAGTGAAGAAAATAGACCAGCGCTGCCGCAGTGATCACCCAGCACCCATGCTTTAGGGTCATGAACGATACCTCTAATTATTCCTCGTTGGGGATGATTTTGAGTTGGGGCACATTGAATTGTGTTATTAGGATGATAAGTAGAATCAGTTAACTTTAGTGGATCAAGGATTCGCTCTTTAAAAACAGAAAATAGTGTGTTCTTTTCGATAGATTCTATGATGTATCCTAACAAAATCATATTAATGTCTGCATACTTCACCTCTTTACCTAATGTACTATCTGGTGTTAAAGATAAAAGTGCGGCTTTTAGTTCATTAGCTGAAAGTTGATCTCTATTAAAGATTAATCCATTTAGTGCGGACGTATGTGTTAACAAGTGCTGAATCGTTACTTCATTTGATTTAAAACTTGGCAAATAGAAATGAACTGGATCTTCTAGTGAGATGGTTTCGTTTTCCAGTAATTGCAAAATGACCGTAGTTGTCAACATTACTTTTGTTAAAGAGGCTACATCATATTGTTGATTTTTTTGAATAGCTTCTTTTTCTGGATAGACTGCTGCTAATCCTTCTCGATACGATTCCAGTTGATTATTTTTAATAAACGCATAGCTTGCCCCAGGTATAATGGTGTCTTCAATCAATTTTTGAATCTCTGTTCTTGTTTTCGGATACACTTTTATCATCCTCTCTAAGGAAAGGCAAACATCCCTTTATGTGTATGAATTAAAAAAAGCTTATGGGTATGTTCTCCATAAGCTCTTTTGTCTCATTGATTCACTGTTATTTTTTTTCCAACAAAGATGCTGCCGCTTCATCCATAATGAATGTAACATTCGGATGGTTTTGTAAAATAGAAGCTGGGCAATCTTCACTAATAGGTCCTTCTAAAGTATCTTTAACGGCTTGTGCTTTTCGTATTCCAGAGGAAGCTACCAATATATGTTTAGCTTCCATAATATCCGCTAATCCCATTGTCAGCATTTGACTTGGAGCTTCTTCTGGAGATAAATTTTGATAAGCCATTGTACTTTTAATCGTCGATTCATCGCTATCCGCTAAAAATAAACGAGAATCAAAAGGTGTACCTGGTTCATTGGCAGCTAAGTGTCCGTTGACACCTAAACCAACAATTTGTAAATCTCTAGGGTATTTTTTTAATATTTCATTGTAACGGTTAATTTCAGCTTGCGGATCGTTTGTACTGCCGTCCATTAAACCAATATATTTTGGTTGTGTTTTAATTAGATCATAAAATTTTTCATGCATATAGGTATAAACAGTGAATGGTTTATCTCGTTTTGCAACATACTCATCTAAATTTGTAAAAATACTTTGATCAATCGCTAATTTATCTTGGTTAATCGCTTCAACAAGTAATTCAAAAGTTCCATCATAACTTGCACCAGTGGTTGTGTTAATGACGGCTCCTCTATTTCTTTTGATTGTTTCTTCTATTACTTGGTATGCAGCTTGAGATAGTTCTGCATAATCTTTTGTTTGAATAATGTTCATTTTATTATCCCCTTTTGTTAATTTTTTCGTTCCACGTTAAGTTAACGCTTTATTTCAATCTAAATCAGGCAACTTCCTATTATTAATAGCTAGTTACCTCTTACCCAATCATAGCATAGAAATCCTCTAACATTCTAATAGAAAGCTAGTTTTCCTTAGAATGTTTTTTTATATTCCGTTAATCTGAGGAAACCTTCATCAAATTGAAGATTTTTTAGTGCTCTTTGGTTTTAAAGTATGATAATGGATAAGTTGCCATCATTTTTTATTCCACTTGTCCAAAATTTTAGAGGATAGACAAGCTAAGTACTTTATTTCCAAATTGGGCTATTCTCAACTTAAAATGGACCAGTTTTTTTCTATAGCAGTAACTTATCCGTAATCAGCTTTTTAAGTCATCGAATAGCTTGATCATTATTTTTTTACAAAAAAATTAGGTGTTGGTGATTAAAAACTCACCAACACCTTAACCATTTAGCCTGATTATCTATTCATTGAAAAAATTATAAAAGCCTATTCTATTAAAAAATAGATTAGAAAAAATCAAAGATCAACTAACGAAAGAATTAAAAATAATCATATAAAACTGGAATACCTTCTGGAATTCTTCTTGAAAGCTCCTTCGTCACTTGTTGATCTCCATGAATACGATCAAAAAAAGCTAACTCTTCAATTCTGTGATAGTTCATAAAAATTTGTGTCCAGGATTGGATGGTTCCAGAAATGAGCGCTTCTTTTGCTATTTCTTGTCCGTCTGTTAAACGAGTTACTTTTCTATTTGTTAAGAATAACTCTACTTTCCAAACCCCAGCATTCCAATCAGCTTGTTCATCTTCTACCTCCAAATAAAACGTTTGAGGAGCTTGTTCTTTAAAAGGATAGGCCAATATGAGTTTTTCTACATTCACAATTCGAGCCATCATATAAGGAATTATTTTTTGTTTAATTCTTGGATTTCCAAATAAATAAGCGATTTTCTCGTGCACCCCTGTGTTATAAACAAAGGTATGAAAACTTGCTTTATGTGAAGAAACAAAATTCCATAGTTCATTAAAAGCTGAATTTGAAAGGTAAACCATTTCTTGTAAGACAAATGTCCCTTCCGCTTGTCCTTTAAAAGAATAAATCAAATACCCTTGAACGTGTCCTTTTTCATCATAATAAAATGCAATAGAAGACTCTTCTCGAGACAACATCAAAAAATCCCAGTCCCATTCACTACGTTTTAAAGGTCCGACACTTTTTTGATACCGCTTTTTGTATACTTCTCTAAGGGTTGCTTTTGCATCTTCCCATTCAACACGGCGAATCGTTCCCACTGTCTTTTTCATTCTAGGCAATTCACTTACATCAATGGTGTATTGTAATTGATCAAAACATTGTTCATAACCATATCTACGATAAAAAGGATAAGAGAAAGGAGCTAAGTAAGAAAGAGTTTGGCCTTGTTCATTCATTTTCTTTAGAGACAGAGTCATTAACTGAGCGATATCTCCACTACCTCTATTTTCAGGATAACTGGAAACGTACCCAATTCCTCCCATTTTAAAGGATTGGCCATGCAGGTAAACTTCCATTGGTCGAACAACTAGTTGACTCGTTAAAGTCGTGTCTTTAAAAGCACCATAACAGTCTGAAATCGAGCACAATTGATTAAACTTTTTTTCGCGGCTTACTGATTTTTCTTTATTAAATGCATAGCTTGCTAAATCAAACATCTCTTTGTAATGTTCAGACTGCATCACTTTATATTTAGTCATTTACTTCCCCTCACTTTCTTCTTTTTTTTAGTTTAACATACCACCTAATATCCGTGCATCTTTATTCAACATTCCTTTTGGTTTTTCGTTTTTTTCAGCCATTTATACTAATATAACAAATTAGAAAAGCGGGATAATCTCGCCTTGACTCAAAATAAATTTAGGAACTCGTACCCTGAATGAACCTCACAAAGCGCAATGAATACGAGTTATTTAATTCTCGAGAGACTAGCTTGGCCGACTAGACATTAAAAACAGAAAAAGACTTATAATGCCTTATGATGCGCTACCCGTCAAGAGGACAATGAAATATAATAAAATTTTTAATAGC
>JAVWJE010000059.1:0-13411 GCA_036639135.1 Carnobacterium sp.
CGAATCGTTCTCTAAGAAAGAAAAGTAGTTTGGAGAGTCTCTTTCCATTCTATTTTTCTTTCTTCTGCTTTACCGTTGTTTGCGCCACTAGTGGATAAACACTTTATAACAGTGTAGTGCTCAAAAATAGTTGATTTTACAACTTCTTGATAAGCTTTGTTCCCATTTGCAATGACAAGTTTAATGGAAGCAGTTGAAAGTAATGTATCAAAGTCATTTAATTTCGTTTGTCTAAAGTTACTATCTAAACTCCCCATTCTATCAAAATGACTATAAATATCCCATAAGCCGAGTTTATTTTGTAACAGTAGTTCCAACCGTTTTTCATAGTCGAGTGGATCAGTAGTGTTTAGGCATTCAGAGATAATTTTCCAAAATTGGTTCCCTTTATTGGCATAATATTGTTGCAATTCTAATGACTTCACACTTGGAGCGCTGCCGAGTATTAAGATTTTGGTACTTTCATCATAGATTGCATCTAAGCCATTCTTCATAATATTTTCTCCTTAATGTTAATTTATTTCTTATTAGGGGTATTCTATTATATGTAAAAAATGAAACATTGTCTTTCAATTGTATAGCAAAAATTTGAAAATTCCTAGATTCGCTATCACTGTTGCAATAGCTTTTATTTATCCAGTATTGATTCTAAATTTTACTGAATGTATGCTTCAATCATACTTAATCCTGATGAGTAAAAATATATAGTATAATTGACAGATGTTTAAGTTGAAGCTTGAAGGGGCGTAATTAATGAAAGAAAACAATCAGATACGAATGTACGTAAGAATCAAAGAACTAATGATTGATTATATTGTTATTTTACTCTATCTTATTCTCCTGCTCATCGCTAATTTGGCGTTTTATTTTCTTATGTTAGGAGGAGACACATAAGTGAAAAATATGAAGAGAAAGGCTCAAAACATGTCGTCTAAAAAGGAAAAATAAAATAAAAAAATAGTTTGTTGTAGATTCCAGCATAGTAGGGACAAGAAAGACTTGATTGCTTATGTAAGCAGCTAACTATCTTATAACTTGATAGCTAATAATAAGAGCCCTATGATATCATGAAATAAAAAGAAAGAAGTGAAACAGTTGAAGAAAATTAATGTTGTAGGCGCTGTTTTGGTAGAAAATGGCAAAATTTTGTGTGCGCAACGAGGAGAAGGCAAGTCGCTAGCATATTTATGGGAATTTCCAGGAGGAAAAATTGAAGTTGGGGAGACACCACAAGAAGCATTGATTCGTGAACTACAAGAAGAATTAATGATTGAAGTGGAAGTACAATCTGAAAAATTTGAAGAAACGAGTTACCAATATGATTTTGGTGTAGTGAATTTAACAACCTTCATTTGTCTGCTAAAAAAAGGAACGCCGCAGTTAACGGAACACATTGCAGTACAATGGCTAAAACCAGCAGAATTAAATAAAGTACAGTGGGCACCAGCAGATATACCAGCAGTTAAAAAGTTAATGGAAATGAACGCAATATTATGACAGATATTTTAGAGCGTTCTTTAAAAAAAGCTTTTATGGATCAAAAAATTGAAGGTTCTTTATATGATCCTCAAGTTATTATCAATGATACTAAAAACAAGCAATACATGCTTAATGTGTTACAAAATGAATTGGACACATGTGAAGAATTCTTTTTTTCTGTAGCCTTTTTAACTCAAGCTGGTCTAGCAGCATTAAAAACACAATTAGCAGATTTACATATTCAAGGGATTAAAGGGGAAATTTTAACTTCTATTTATTTAGCTTTTAATCAGCCGGCTGTTTTTGAAGATTTATTGAAAATACCGAACATAGAAGTACGAATTTCGAAAAAAGAAGGGTTTCATTCTAAAGGTTATCTATTTAAGCAAAAAGGGTATCGTTCGTTTATCATTGGAAGTTCCAATTTAACCATGAGCGCTTTAAAGATTAATTATGAATGGAATGTTCGTCTGACTTCTTACGAGCATGGGCAAATGTTTCAAAACCTTCAGCTGCACATGGAACAAGAGTGGCAAGAAGCTCAGTTGCTAACTCAGGAATGGATTAGCAACTATCAAAAGACTTATCAACCAATGACTTATACTAAAGAAATAAAGAATATTCAAGAACAGTCATTGACTGATGAAGGAATACCCTACATTCTACCGAATAAAATGCAGAAATCGGCATTAAATAACCTAAAAGAATTAAGAGAAACGGGTGCCGAAAAAGGATTAGTTATTTCTGCTACTGGGACAGGGAAAACTTATTTATCGGCTTTTGATGTTTTACAAGCTCAACCAAAACGAGTCTTATTTGTAGTCCATCGAGAACAAATATTAAATAAGGCAAAGAGTGATTATCAAAAAATTCTTGGTGGGAAAAATGAAGATTATGGTATTCTTTCAGGAACTAAAAAAGAAATACAGGCAAATTATCTTTTCGCAACAATCCAAACGATTTCAAAAGAACCTATCATGCAGCAGTTTGCTAAAGATCATTTTGATTATATCTTGATCGATGAAGTCCATAAAGCTGGAGCTCAATCTTATCATCGAATACTTGACTATTTTCAACCGAAATTTTTATTAGGGATGACAGCAACTCCAGAACGAACAGATGGATTCAATATTTTTGAATTATTTGATTACAATATTGCCTATGAAATCCGTCTTCAAGAAGCACTAGAAGAAGAGATGCTCAGTCCATTTCATTATTTTGGTGTTACCGACTATGAAAAAAATGGGGAACTGATTTCTGAAGCCACAGATTTAAAATACTTGGTTGAAGAAGAGCGGGTCACGTATTTGCTAGAAAAACTTGATTATTATGGTTGCTCTGGAAACATACCTAAAGGATTAGTTTTTTGTAGCCGCAAACAAGAAGCCGAAGCTTTATCTCTATTGTTCATCAAGAAAGGACATCCTAGTTCTTACTTGTCTGGGGATCATTCGCTTGAGGAACGAGAAAAACAAATTGAGCGGCTAGAAAAAGGCGAGATTGAATATATTTTTACGGTGGATATATTTAATGAAGGGATCGATATTCCAAAGATTAATCAAGTAGTGATGCTTCGAAATACAGAATCGAGTATCATTTTCATACAACAATTGGGACGTGGCTTAAGAAAAGACTCCTCAAAAGAATATGTTACAGTTATTGATTTTATTGGGAACTATAAAAATAATTATATGATTCCAATGGCTTTGTCTGGTGATACGTCTAGAGATAAAAATAATTTACGCAAAGATACGTTTGATACAAACTTTATTTCAGGAGTTTCTTCTGTAAACTTTGAAAAAATAGCAAAACAACAAATTTTTTCATCGATCAATAGAGTAGCTATGGATAGCATGAGTGAATTGAAAAAATCTTTTGAGCTGCTTTCTAATCGTCTTGGACGAGTACCTTATCTCAAAGACTTTCAAGAACAACAAACATTGGAACCTGTTTTGATAGCCAATAAGAAAGCGAGTTATTATGACTTTTTAGTAAGCATAAACCAGAATGAAGGGGTCATCTCTGAAATAGAAAACCGCTTTTTAACGATTGCTTCACGAGAGCTTTTACCCGGAATGCGGAAACAAGAACTAATTTTATTGCAAAAAATGATGAGCGATCCTAAAAAAAGCCTGTCATTGGAAGAAATTTTGCGACTATTTGAGCAGCAGACAATTCCAACAGATAATGAAACGCTAAACTCTGTTTTAAATACCTTGAATTTGACCTTTTATACGGGTGCTATAGCTTCCACCTATAAAGGACAATCTTTTATTGAAAGAATAGGAAATCAAGTCAGTTTATCCCCATTATTTAAAGAAGCGCTAAACAATGACTATTTTATCAACTTAATGGAGGATATTCTCTTAACCGGACAATTGAAATCAGTCAATTATTCTTCTAAAGAACCATTGACACGTTATCAAAAATACAAAAGAAAAGACGTTTTACGTCTATTAAACTGGGACCAACAAATGGTAGATCAAAACGTTGGTGGATATACAGCGAGCAAAGGTGAGTTTGTTATTTTTGTAACGCTAAAAAAAGGTGATAATTTTTCTGGTGCGCAAATGGCTTACGAAGATGAATTACTAGATTATTCGACAATGAAGTGGTTCACAAAAGCTCCAAGAACGATGAAATCTCCTGAAGTGCAAAAATTAATGCACCCTGAAGAATGGACTATACGAGTATTCGCTAAGAAATCAGATAATGAAGGAACAGAATTTTATTATCTAGGTGAAGTAATACCTGTAAAAGATTCTATCATCGAGTTAGAAAAATCCATCCAAGATGGTGGAAAGAAAAAGGTAGTTGAAATGTTTTTGAAATTTTTAACACCTATTGATGTGAGTCTATATCAGTATTTAGAAGCTGGGCAAGAATAATATCTGGATTAATGAAGATAGAAATTAATCTCTCAAAATATACCTTTAAAAATACACTTCATTACGAAGTGTATTTTTTGTATAATTTCTCCTGGGCAACGTTGATTAAATCATAGATAAGCAAATATAGGGTATCGGATATGAATTATGTTTTATGTAAATCAAAAACAGCCCCAATTATTAGCAGGGGCTGTTTTTAATCTATTACTTTTCTTGAGGTTCTTCAGAAACAGATGAGTTATTAACATCCTTTTTTGTATGGAGCATAAACAAAACTTTTCTGGCTATAGGTTGTGCAATTAGAGCTTCTACTGCAAATGAAATGGCGAAGTTACGAGGCCACTTGTGGAAAAATAATTGAATGGGTTCTAACGAAATATCACGTTGTCCGATCCATGATCCGATAACGGTCATAAAAATAGACATTAATAAGACGTTGCATAGGATGTTGATAGTGATTTGTGAGCGAAAGCTGTCGTTTTTATCTACGATGCTAGCTGACAATTTGTCTGCAGATGCGTGCACCAACAAGACTAAAATAATAACCGCGATCCAAATAATGGGCAGTATCGTCACTGTTTGTTTCCAAGTTTCCATAGTAAAGCCAATCTCAAAAGCCGTAATCAATGGTGCAATAATAGTGACTGAAAGAATGGAAACAATCCCCAGAAATAGGGCGAATTCTTTCTTTGATCTAGGTAAACGCATAAAAAAAGTCCAACTTAATTCCTCCATTTTTACGCAAAAAAACAGCAAACCTCAAGGAGGTTTGCTGATCAATTATACGCAATTTATTTTTTTGTTTATTTGTAAGTTAATCCTGTCATAAAACAAAAAATATTTCTAAGTGTTTTTTAAAATTATTCTTAATACTAAATAATACACTAAAAACAGAAGATGATTGAGAAAAGACAGTGTCCGATACACTAATTAGTGTATCGGACACTGTCTTTTCTATTTGTTTTAAATCCCATTAATACAAGACTCTTAAGCGATACACTATAGTTGGCACGAAAATTGCTTTATATTAGGTGACGGCAAATAATGGGCATTTGAGAAGGAAGGGATTGTGTGGGTATATCACTATCCGCTAAGTAAGAATTAATAATTGGGTAATCGACAGACAAGAAATTACAGTGTGGATCAACCAATTAGATACACTGCGGATGACGGTTAAATGGAAAATTACAAATAAATTAATTAGGAGGTAGAAATATGGTAGGAATTATACTGGCAAGCCATGGCGAATTTGCTGAAGGTATCTTGCAATCTGGCGCAATGATTTTTGGAGAACAAGAAAACGTTAAAGCTATTACTTTAATGCCGAGCGAAGGCCCAGAAGATGTGAAAGCAAAAATGACAGATGCAATTTCTTCTTTTGATGATCAAGATGAAGTATTGTTCTTAGTAGATTTGTGGGGAGGTACTCCGTTCAATCAAGCGAACAGTTTGTATGAAGAACACAAAGACAAATGGGCGATCGTTGCTGGTTTGAATTTGCCGATGGTGATTGAAGCTTATGCATCACGTTTATCAATGGAATCAGCTCAAGAAATTGCTGCACATATCATAGATACGGCAAAAGAAGGTATTCGAATCAAACCTGAAGAGTTAGAGCCTAAAGGACAAGCATCTGCGGCACTTTCTGAAGATGGACAACCTAAAAAACCGCTTGCTCCAAATACAGTAGTTGGGGATGGGCAAATCAAATTTGCTTTAGTACGTGTGGACTCTCGTTTACTGCATGGACAGGTAGCAACAGCATGGACGAAATCGACACTGCCAAACCGCATTATCGTTGTTTCAGATGCAGTAGCTAAAGATGATCTTCGTAAGAGGTTGATCGAACAAGCGACACCACCTGGAGTTAAGGCGAATGTTATTCCAGTCGATAAGATGATTGAAATTTCTAAGGATCCTCGCTTCGGCAATACGAAAGCGTTATTATTATTTGAAGGTCCAGAAGATGTCTTAAGAGCGATTGAAGGCGGCGTAGACATTAAAGAAGTCAACGTTGGTTCACTAGCCCATTCAGTCGGAAAAGTAGTGGTTAGCAATGTGCTTTCTATGGGACAAAATGATGTAGCAGCTTTTGAAAAAATGAAAGAAAAAGGCATCAAATTTGATGTACGTAAAGTACCAAATGATAATCGCGGCAATATGGATGATATCCTTAAAAAGGCAAAAACTGAATTAGCACGCGCAAAATGAAAAAAATAAAGTAAATAGGAGGGCTATTATGTCTGTTATATCAATTATTTTAGTAATACTTGTTGCTTTTCTAGCTGGGATGGAAGGAATCTTAGATGAATTTCAATTCCATCAACCATTAGTGGCATGTACATTAATCGGCTTAGTAACCGGTAATTTGACAGCAGGTATCGTTCTTGGCGGTACACTTCAAATGATCGCGCTTGGTTGGGCAAACATCGGAGCAGCGGTAGCACCAGATGCTGCATTAGCATCAGTTGCATCAGCAATTATTTTAGTATTAGGTGGACAAGGTATTGCCGGTGTTCCATCAGCAATCGCAATTGCGGTTCCACTTGCAGTAGCAGGACTTTTCTTAACAATGGTTGTTCGTACACTTGCTGTACCTATCGTACACTTGATGGATAAAGCAGCTGAAGAAGGTAATTTTAGAAGAATCGAACTATTGCATCTATCTGCAGTAGCTATGCAAGGGGTTCGTATTGCAATTCCTGCAGGAGCACTTTTATTCATCCCGGCACAAACCGTTCAATCATTCTTAGAATCAATGCCAGCATGGTTAACAGATGGTATGGCTATTGGTGGCGGAATGGTCGTTGCGGTTGGTTATGCATTAGTTATCAACATGATGGCAACAAAAGAAGTATGGCCATTCTTCATTATTGGTTTCGTAGTAGCTGCAATTTCTCAATTGACCCTTATCGCTCTTGGAGCTTTGGGTGTAGCTTTAGCCCTTATTTACTTGAACCTTTCTAAAATGGGAGGCTCTTCTAATGGTGGCGGAGGAAGCAACTCTGGCGACCCGCTTGGCGATATCTTGAACGATTATTAATCCTGAAGGAGGAGAAGAGAAATGGCAGAAAAAATTCAATTAACAAAAAAAGATCGCTTAGCCGTTGCATGGCGTTCTACGTTTATCCAAGGTTCTTGGAACTATGAACGGATGCAAAATGGTGGTTGGGCTTACTCAATGATTCCAGCAATCAAAAAATTATACACATCAAAAGAAGATCGTGCAGCAGCATTAAAACGGCACTTGGAATTCTTTAATACTCACCCGTATATTGCTTCCCCAATTTTAGGAGTTACTTTAGCACTTGAAGAAGAACGTGCAAATGGTTCTCCAGTTGATGATGTAGCGATTCAAGGGGTTAAAGTTGGGATGATGGGTCCTTTAGCTGGTGTTGGTGACCCAGTCTTCTGGTTTACTGTACGTCCGATGTTAGGTGCTTTAGGAGCATCACTAGCAATGGGTGGAAATATCCTTGGACCAATTATTTTCTTCGTAGCTTGGAACTTGATTCGTTGGGGCTTTATGTGGTATACGCAAGAATTTGGTTATAAAGCCGGTTCTAAAATCACTGATGACCTTTCAGGAGGCTTGTTGCAAGATATCACAAAAGGTGCCTCCATTCTGGGAATGTTCGTACTGGCCGCGCTGGTACAGCGATGGGTATCGATCAGTTTCCTACCCGTTGTCTCCAGAGTTCAGTTAGACGAAGGAGCCTATATTGAATGGGATAAACTTCCTAATGGTGGTGAAGGTATTCGTCAAGCCTTTGAACAAGTAAACTCAGGATTGGCGCTTTCACCAACGAAAGTAACGACCTTACAAAATAACTTAGATGAATTAATTCCAGGTTTGGCTGCATTGCTTTTAACATTAGGATGTATGTGGCTGCTTAAGAAAAATGTTAGCCCAATCGTTATTATCCTAGGCTTATTCGTAGTTGGAATAGGCGGACATGTAATCGGACTATTATAATCAAAGGTGTAAAAAAATCCGTTTGAAATGTCTGAACCAATAATAGTTCACACAATAAAAAGTGGCTGGGGTTTATCACCTCAGCCGCTTTTTGTATTGGCTTAATCGCTTCAAGCAACGTATAATGAATGAAACAAGTTAAATGAAATGGAGCGGATAGAATGGTTGAATCAATTAATACAAAGGTAGATTTGGTAATAGATGCCACCGCTTTTACGGGACTAACGGATTATGGGAAAATCATGATCGGTGATAAAGGCTTTGAATTTTATCATTCTCGTGATAAACGTAAATTTATTCAAATTCCGTGGGAGGAAGTAGAACAAGTCATTGCCTCTGTAATGTTTAAGGGGAAATGGATTCCGCGTTATGCAATTGAAACGAAGAAGTCAGGAACGTTTACCTTTTCTTCTAAGAAGCCGAAGAAAGTTCTTCGAGCTATACGGGAATATGTAGAGCCTGACCATATGGTACAATCTCTAAGTTTCTTTGATGTCCTGAAACGTGCCTTTAAGTCGATAGGGAAAAAGAAACCAAAAACGAGTAAAAAGAAGTAAGGGAGTACTAGTTTAACTATTGCTTCTTGAGTGATACAAAAAAGCCTAGAACTATTGAGTTCTAAGCTTTTTTGTATCAAAATAATTGTAGATTTAAGTGTGCATATCGTCTCCTAAAGTTAGTGTTTATCCAAGTTAGAAAATTCCCCAGGTTCTTCTTATCAATTAGGGGAGCTTTATTCAGCTTTGACTTCAAAGGTTTCTGTGTAGCCATCTTCATCTCGAATAGTAAAATAGAGGGTATCATCTTTTTCAGGAAACGGATCATAAAGAGATAATGTGAATTCACCAGTGTCATTTGATCCAGTCGAAGCCAGTCCGCTTTGATTTTTTCCGCCAATAGCAATGTGAGCATTAGGCACGGTTTTTCCATAAAAGTCTGTTGAGTCACCATTTCCTCCAGGCTCGCCTTTGTCTTTACCGATTGCAGGAAATTCTGTTTGGTCATGCATACGATCAATCGCTTTTTGAGCTTCTTCGGAGATTTCTTGTACTTGTTTTTCTACAGTGACAATGAACCCATTCATAGGAATAAAGAACGTAATGTGCTGACCAGCCTCAGGATATTCTTCAAATGGTGTTTGAAAATAAGTAGAATTGCTGCCGCTGCCTTTTGGTGTGGATAACGTATAGAATCTATCATTCATCTGGTATGCAAGACCTCTTGCATATCCACCAAAGGGGCTATTGTAAATAAGTGTGGTTGGATAAATAGCATTTAATTCTAAAGATTCAGAAAGGTCACTTTTTACGCTTTTTGGTGCATTATGAGCTTCAATCACTTCCATGCCATTTTCAGCAGCGTGAATAGGCAAATGAAAAACATCTTCTCGATGAGTTCCTGGAACAGCTATCGTTAAAAGAATTTCATCATGTGATTCGAGATCCCACTCATCAAAGACAACTGTAAAATAGCCTTCTTCATTCACTTCTAAATCTATTCTATCGTCGGAATACCCTTCATCTCCCTCAAATTGCATGAAAGCATTATTGTCTGGGTGGATTCGGCCGTTATAGATAAAGGTGTTTTGGTGAATGCCTCTCAATTCAATATTTTCTAAAGCGCGTTTTTCAACAAGTTCAGGATTTTCAGCTAATGAACGCACGTATTCATGCATTTCTTTTTCATCAAGTTCATTTTCTGTTTGTGAATCACTCTCACTCATACCATTTGCAGCTTCATCATTGTTTTTTTCGTGTTCTGTCGTATCTTCATTTTGTAGGCTTTGGTTAGGCTGACTAGATTGTGTCGAGTCTTCTATTACTTCTTTTTCACTATTATTATCTTCATTGTTTCCACAGCCAAATAATAAAAGCGCAGATGTACTAAGAAACATTATTTTTGCTGTAAGGCTATTTTTCATGAGGAATCCTTCCTTTCGAATAGGTGTAACTTAATCCTAACAAGAATAGTTCTGGGTATAAATTGAAAGGGCTTAGAAAAATACTTGTTCAGCAGTAAATTAATAGAGTAAGAGCTGTTCCGGAGATCAGCTGAAGCAGAAGTCCCTGTATAACAGCAAGCAAATTGTGATGAAGAAACTAGTGGAAATGATAGAATTAAAGAATGAAGAGTAAGTTCTTAATTGGAGTTGAAATTGTTTCGTTTGAAGAATGGAGGAGGAAAGATGAATTTCAATAGAACTTTTGGAAAGAAAAAGAAAAGCTTGTTAGCAGGACTGGCTGTAGGGTTAAGCATAAGTTTAGTTGGTTGTTCAGGAGAGGATACCAATCCAAAAGAAAGCACTAATAGTTACGATTCAGAAGAACAAGTAACTTCTTCCGAAAAAATAGAAGTAGCGGAAAGCGCCAATTCTATTGACGAAGAAACAAAAGAGAGTGAAAAAGAGGATAAAATTACTGAAAATGATCAGCCGATAGATGAAGTTAAAAAATATTCTTCTGAAGAGGCCAGTGCAAAAACAGCAGCTTTTTTAGAATGGGCTGCACCCAGAGCTGAGACAGGTAATATGGCCGTATCTGATTTCTTTTTTAACCATGGTGCCGCTGGCAAAGGCGATTGGTATGCGTTAACAGAAGATGGAGAAATTCAGGTCCAAGAAACAATTCCTGACGAAAATTTGCCAGGGTATGATGCTTTCGACATCCATGCTCTCGGAGGAGTAGTATTTTATACGTCACTGTCAGGTATCACAGGGTATGATGAAACCCCGGAAACACAGGCCACGGCAGTTGGGTTCCATGAAATCGCAGACCCTGATTTTTCTATGCACAAATATTTATTAGGGGATAACGGGGTAGTGTATGAATTAATTGGAACAGTGGAAGAGATAGGAAGTTTTAGCGCGGGCTATGATGAATATGCTGATGATGGATTAACTAAGCCTGGGGCAGAAGCAGTTGAAAATTTTGTGTTTAAGGTCTCAGAAGATAAAGCGGCACAAGAAGAATGGGTGCGCATATTGACAGAACAGCAGCAAATAAACTAAAATCGAAAAACCACTTAATAGTTCTGTATTTTCATCTAAGTTAGTTTGACTGCGATTACCATTCTTAGACTCACACTTTTATAAAAAGGACGGACGAAATGGCACATAAATTTGAAAGCTTCATAGATGAACTGGCAATGACGGAAGTCTCGCAAAATGTTTACAATCAGTATTCTTATGCTAATCAAGAGAATGCTGTTAGGAGAGAGAATCTGCTGGTTTATTTAAAGCAAATGGATAAAATCAAACCTAAACTGATACTTGTTGGAGAAGCACCAGGGTATAGAGGTAGCCGACTTACCGGAGTTCCTTTTACCAGTGAACATTTGCTGATGAATAACGTGAAGGGGTTAGAACTATTTGGCAAGGAAAACGGTTATAAACTGCCTTCGGAAAAAGACAAGCTGTTAAAAGAAGCAACGGCTACCATTATATGGAATACACTTTTAGAACAGGATATTGTCTCATTAGGATGGAATGCTTTTCCTTTTCACCCTCATAAAAAAGACAACGGCAAAAGCAATCGGATGCCAACAAAGAAAGAACTTTTGATGGGAGAAATGTTTCTTATTCAAATGATTGAAATGTTTCAGATTGAAAAGGTTGTTGCGGTAGGCAATAAAGCGGAAGAAAGCCTTCATCAGCTGGGAATAGAGTGTCTGAAAGTAAGACATCCTGCTCAAGGCGGAAAAAATGCATTTGTTCAAGGAATAAAGCGAATCAAATAAGAATGAACTAACGAATACAACAGTTGAATAATCTTGAATAGGAAGAGTGTCTTCTATCGTGTTGTAGGAATAATTTAGTTGTTCTAGGAATCAGTATTTATAATCGATATAATAAGAGCAACTATTTTTTTAGAGGAGTGATTTATATGACGAATGAACAAAAAGATAGACCGACAACGCAGTATCTTTTACCACATGGCTGGACAATTAATTTGTCTGACAAAGCTGACTTGCTTCAAAATAACGATGGTAAAGTTGCAATCATTCTTAAGTCAAAAAACTTTGGAGATGTCTCGCCTGTTGTATTTGATGTATTGGAGAACAGTATTCATGTGCAGTCCTTGCCGCATTTCGCAGAACGAGTATCTTTCACATTAGATAAAGAAATTGAATTGGTGTTTAATTCTTTTGTTTACGAACAAGGATAAATAAAGCTCACTGTTTATTTTTAAGAAGTTCAGTTTTAGAAAAGAAAAGTAACAAAAAAGGCTCATTTGACGAGCTTTTTTGTTACTACTCTTCTTTCTTGCTGTAAATTTCATAAGCAAAATATCCGCCTAATAAGCCGATTCCAGCTCCTAAACTAAGTGTAGATAATAAAGAAATGGGAAAAAATGAGCTTGAAATCATACCAATAATACAACCAAGAAGCATGCCTAGTGGTATCAAACTATTTAGTAAATCTTGAGCGCCTTTGGTTTTTTTCTTACCCAAGGTACCATGATCGTGCTTTTGTTTAAGTTTTGTAACTACAAATATCCCGATTACCCCTACTATTATCATAGGGAGTAAAATAAGTGCAATTTCTATTACTGAGCTCATACTCAAATCTCCTTCATTTTTTAATCTGAATTGATTCTACCATACTTAATTAATACAGCTAACCAACTGCTTCAAAAAATTAAATCACTATTGACATTAGTTTTGTTTCACTATACTCTTACAGTACAAAAGTAAATAAGTCTTCAGGGCAGGGTGCAAGTCCCTACCGGTGGTAAAGCCCACGAGCCGCAAGGCAGATTCGGTTAGATTCCGAAGCCGACAGTATAGTCTGGATAAAGCGAAGACAAACTAATTGCTGAACAATGAAGATGATTGAAGTCTTATTTGAGATGGATGGAAATCGTGAGTTTATGATGCAGCTATTAAACCGTCTTATTTAACGATAAGCCAAGCCCTGGATGTAAATCTTGGGCTTTTTTGTATAGTGTTTGAAAAATTAAATAGTCTTCAGGGCAGGGCGAAAGTCCCTACCGGTGGTAAAGCCCACGAGCCGCGAGGCAGATTCGGTTAGATTCCGAAGCCGACAGTTATAGTCTGGATAAAAGAAGAC